>BTQB01000018.1:0-17765 GCA_036985655.1 Anaerolineae bacterium
AATCCAATTAGTAATGCCGGTAAAGTACAAGACGACGACCACCACGAGGGCAGCAAGGGCCGGTCCCGCGGCCATCCTACCTAAGCGGCGAAGGCTGGACCGGTACCACATAGTCAATGGAGCGATCCCCATTAATAAGATGAGGGCGGCGAACAGAGGGCCGTTTACTTTTTCGTAGAAGGGCGCACCGACTGTAACTTTTTGACCGGTGAAGAGCTCTGACAAAATCGGGAAATTAGTGCCTAGAAAAGTGACTACTAAGATGCTAAGGATTAAAAAATTGTTTAAAAGGAAGGCTGCCTCTCGCGATAAAAGGGAGTTCAGACGGTTGGTTGATTTGAGTTGATCTCTTCGCCTGGTTATCCAGTAAGCTGAAAAGACAAACATGATGGAAATAAAGCCAAAGAACATAGGGCCAATAGCTGACTGGGCAAAGGAATGCACAGAAGAGATAACGCCGCTTCGCACAATGAAAGTGCCATAAATAACCAGGCAGTAGGTCAGAACCACCAGGAACATATTCCAGGCTTTGAACATGTTACGCTTTTCCTGGATCATGACAGAATGCAAAAATGCAGTTCCTGCTAGCCAGGGCATGAAGGAGGCATTCTCCACTGGATCCCATGCCCAATAACCTCCCCAGCCGAGAACGTCATAAGCCCAGCGCCCACCTAGTATTAGCCCAAGGCTTAGGAAAAGCCACGCAGTCAAGGTCCAGCCCCGGGTTGTGCGGATCCATCCATCTCCCATTTTACCTGCCATCAGCGATCCCATGGCAAATACATAGGGAATGGTAAAGCCGGTAAATCCAAGATAAAGCAAGGGGGGATGTATGATCATTCCTGGATGACGAAGCAGAGGATTAAGACCGTTGCCATCAGGTGGGATCAGATCCAAACGAGCGAAAGGGTTCTCTACAAAAACGACCAGACTTAAGAAAAAGATCTGGGTGAGGCTGGCCACGAAGATACTATAGCCTATTATCTCCCGCTGCTCGTTCCACTTTCGAGAAAGGGCGATGGCAGTAAACCCAGCCAACAACAGATTCCAAAATAGGAGAGAACCTGCCTGTCCTCCCCAGAGCGAGGTCACCTTTAAATATGTTGGCATATCCCGGCTGGAGACCCGCCAGACATATTCAACAGCGAATTCGTTTAGCAGAAGCAGCGCAATTAATAATACACAGGCCACGATGAGCAGAGCAAAAATGGCCTGATTGGCATTACGGGCGCTTTCTATCCAGGGGGTCTTCTTGTTCTTAGCGCCGTAATATGAGGCGGCAGCAGCAAAAATCGAAACCAAAAAAGCTATAAAAATGGCCGCATAACCGATGTCAGCAATCATTTTTCAACCATTCTTCCAGGACTTTAAATAGTGCAGGCAGAACCTGGATTAATAAAAGAAAGGCGATGATTAGACAACTGCTTCTGTAGGATCAGCGTGTGATCCAGTGCAAATATCCTAACCTGCCGTCCCTGGTTCAATTTCCTCGTAACGTGTTGGGCATTTTAGAAATAAGCCGCCAGGATTAGCATTAAAGACACTGCCTTCAGCGCTGCCTTCAACAAGGGCTTGGGCTTCATGCTGCAATAAATCGGGTACTGGTTCGTTCATAGCAACGATTAGTAGGCGTTGACCTGGATTGGATAGATCGTCAACAATTTCAAACTCCAGGCGAGATGTGGTAGCGTCAATCTGTGTATATTTGATTGTTTCCCCTATAACCCATCCGGATACTCGCAAGTCGCGGCCGACAAATTTACTTTGCTGTTGATAATACTCGTCTACAGTAACATACAATTGTGTACTGCCCCGAATAGCGTTGAAGACCAAAAAGATAATAGCAACAGCCATGAGAGCGCCACCGACAACAAATTTCATACGTCCTTTACTTGGTTTTTCTAGCGTTCCATCTTTTTTTGTCCAGGTCGCTTCAGCCATTTGCTGTTTCCTTTTCTTTTACCGCCACACCCTAAAATAAGTGGGCGTCTCCTGCCTTATAATTAACAACAAATTTAAGGTGGGCTTTTTTCTGAATAACAGTCCACCATATTTCGATAATTTTATTGGTGAGCATAAGGATATAGTAGTGACAAAGCTCAACAATTAAACGACAAATGTCATGAAAATAATGATTACTTATGCTAAGGAGCTGCTACAATAGCATTCGGCTAATCTTAGCATTCGGCTAACCATAGCATTCGGCTAATCATAGCATACGGCTAATCTTCTTCCTCGGGCAAGATATCTTCCATTTCGCCGGAATCCCATGATTCACTTAAGATCTTCTCGGCCTGATCGACAAATTCTTCTGGAACAACCACATACCCATTGCCAAGGAGGCCAACGGTCAAACCAATAGCCTGACCGGCGCCCTCTTGCCGGGCTCTTGCTGGAATTCCTTCGGAAATTAAGCGGTTGGCAATGATCGTCGCTGGCGTTATTCCGGCCGTTTTTTCAACGACAATCCAGCTTACTTCATTATCGCTACCTTGGGGGTTTTCTCGGGGTCGATCATCTACAGGGACATCGGGTGGATCATCACTCAACGCTGGAGTTTCATCTACCATGGTTTTCATATAAATTGTTACCCTCCTCTTATCCTCATCACTACGATTTAGGCTGCCAATAATAAAGGCAAGATTCAATAATCGATAAGGTTGAAAACATTATACCTAATGAAATGTTGTCAAGTAAAAGTAGATGCATGGATTTGGAATAAGTCTGATTGATTACTCATTTAGGAGTCTGCCGAAAAAAGCTCACACAAAGGCGGGCGCAAAACTACAGCAGAGAAAAATCTGTGATATCGACGTCATCTGAGTTTTTTTCAGTGTAGTCTTTTAGGTTAAGGCATGACAGCTTGTTGGCAACGATAGATTAACAGGAACAATCAATAATATCCTTTATATATATCGAACTTGTTGAATCGTTCTATCGCTTACTAGAAGGATGGGCCAGTTTTTTTACCTACTGATTAAGGATAAGCAAGGCACCGAAGCGACCGGTCCGGCCGTTCTCAGCACGGTGCGAAAAGAAAAGGTCCTTTCGGCAGGCGGTACACATCTCAGAAACCTCAATTTGCTCAAGGCCCGCTTTTATTAAATTAAGGCTATTAGCTCGAGCGATGTCAAAGTATGCACGGCTTCCGCCTGGCAACAGCACTTTACTTGAATCTTCAGGCAAAAGGAGTTCATCTGAAAGATTAAAAACGTTCTGGACAGCGTTGATTACTTCCTCGCCAACTTGATAACAACAAGGTCCGATGCTCGGTCCGATTCCGGCTATCAGATCTCCTGGCTCAGTGCCAAAGGCACTCTTCATAGCCGATACCATCGCCCCGGGTAAGTCCTTTACGGCGCCTTTCCAACCCGAATGTCCCAGACCAATAGCCTGCCTTTTTGGATCATAGAGCAGAATAGGTGAGCAATCAGCATAGTTCATGGTTAAGCCGCAACCAGGTTGATTTGTGATCAGCGCGTCAACGGGTCCCACATAATGCCCGTAATCCAGAGCGGTCACCTGGGCAACGTCGTTTCCATGAGCAAGGTGAGCATGGACAAGGGAATTATTTGTTCGCTGATAGATTGCGTAAGCCAGCGCCCGATTTTCCATGACGTTAGTTTTTTTATCAGCCACCGATTCGCTGAGATTCAGCGACCTGAAGGGAGCAGGACTATGCCCACCAAGTCGTGTGAGCAATGCATGGTCGAGGTGACCATTGGAGGGAAAGCTATCGAATAGGAAAAATGGGACAATTTTCCCAGCACCTTGTTTCATCGTGTCGAAAATAGTAAGCCATGGGGGGAGATTGTGCAAAACCCATGCGAAGAAATGTTCCAAAAGCAAGGGCGGAGGATAGATTTATGTAATGTTAGACTTTCCAGAATCGCCATCCGTGCTATAATGACCGGGCCAGGAATCTATGAGTAATGGCTCGCACTAGTAGTACCAAAAAACGATCCTCAACAACTGCCCGCAAGCGGCCGAGGCGTCGGGCATCGTCCAGCCGTAAGAAGGCTGGCGGCCGACAAGCTCGGCCGCTCCTGGGGTTAAACAACCAACAAAGAGCTTTAATCGTTGGGATTTTTCTTATTTTCATTACGGCGATCGCCATCTTGAGCCTCTTATCACCAAATCAAGGTCGCCTGACGGAAGGATTTTCGAATCTTTTATGGTACGTATTTGGATGGGGTGGTGTCATCATCCCGATTGGATTTGCATTGGCAGGCTTTTACCTTGTACTTTGGGGCATGGAACAACCGCCATCGCTTCCCCATTTTCGTTTGTTTGGTGTGCTGTTTCTCTTCCTTACACTTGAAGCCTTTGCATCGATGATTTGGGTTGCCTGGAACAATGGCGCTGTTGAACTACTTGGTGCAGCCAAAGCGGGTCAAGGCGGTGGTTATATTGGGAGCGCCATTGTTTGGCTCTTTAATAAAGGGGTAGGAAACATTGGAACGGTCTTCATTCTTTTCGTTCTGGGGATTGTTACAGCAGCCCTGGCATTTGGCGTTAGCCGCCAAGATGCAGGGCAATTCGTCCAACGGATAAAATCATTTTACGATGATTTAAGTAAGGAAGAAGAAACGCCAACTCCAACGCCAACAAAACAGATTATACCCGGATTGAGCCAGGCTAATCGATCGATTAACACACCAAAACCAAGTACCGTCCCAGAACCATCACCCGTAATTCAAACGGCATTGGCATCCAGACGGCCATCGAAGAAGCGAAGGAAGACAGCAGCCGTTTCCACAACGGACCAAGATATTGATAGTGGAGGAACCAGTACTCCTGAACCGCTGTTTTTGAGCCAGGCTAATGGTCAAAAATGGAGCTTGCCGGATATTACTAACATATTGGAAAGCGGAGACGATGTAGATATCGGCGACACTTATTTTAGAGAACAAGTCGAGATTATTGAGCATACCCTGGATAGTTTTGGCGCTCCAGCAACAGTTGTGGAGATAAATCAGGGCCCAACTATCACCCAATATGGTGTCGAACCCAGCTTCATCGAAAATAGAAGCGGCAAGCGCACTAAAGTCAAGGTAGGAAAAATCGCAAGTTTAGCAGACGATTTGGCGCTTGCACTTGCTGCCCAATCAATTCGTATCCAGGCGCCGGTTCCTGGTAAAGGGTATGTCGGCATCGAAGTGCCGAACTCGCAAAAAGCACTTGTTTCCTTACGAGATGTAATGGAATCGGCTCCCTTTGCCAAGATCCGCTCTCCCTTACGAGTTGGCCTTGGTCAAAATGTCGCCGGTCAGGCTATTGCGGCCGATCTGACTCAGATGCCTCACCTCTTGATTGCTGGAACCACTGGCTCAGGAAAATCAGTTTGTGTTAATAGTCTTATTGCCTGCCTTCTTCTCCAAAATACACCAGAAGACCTCAAATTTGTTATGGTTGATCCCAAGAGGGTAGAGCTAACGGGCTACAATGGCATACCCCACCTAGCTGCTCCGGTTGTTGTCGATCTGGAACGTGTCGTGGGCACACTGAAATGGGCCATGAGAGAAATGGATAACCGTTACAGCCTGCTGGCAGAAGTTGGCGCTCGCAACATCGTAGAATACAACAAAAGGATAGAAAGAAACGGAAGGGAAAAGCTGGCTTATATTGTCATCATCATTGACGAGCTGGCTGACCTGATGTCGTTGTCTCCGGAAGAGACAGAAAGGGGAATCACCCGGCTCGCTCAAATGGCACGAGCAACAGGCATTCATATGATAATTGCGACCCAGAGGCCCTCAGTTGATGTGGTTACTGGACTAATAAAAGCGAACTTCCCAGCTCGTATCGCTTTTAAAGTACCTTCCGGAACCGACAGCAGGGTGATCCTGGATAATACTGGAGCCGATAGACTTCTTGGCCAGGGTGATATGCTTTTTCAAAGTCCCGATGCCTCTATGCCAGTTCGTATGCAAGGATGTTTTGTCAGTGACCGGGAGTTGGGCAAAGTGATCGATTATTGGCAAAGAGAGCGCGTAGCCAATTATCGAGCAAGGGAACAAGGAGCGGCCGGCCAGGAGAGCCAGCGTCCAGAAACGGAGGAGATTGAACAGCAACCCCTATGGGAGGAGATGCAGCAAGAGGAGGAAGAAGCAGCCCGCTATTCTGATGAGCTGCTACCAGATGCCATCGCCTTAGTCCGCCAATTAAAGAAAGCCTCAACATCCTTGCTTCAACGAAGATTTCGAATCGGCTACACTCGTGCTGCCCGAATTATGGACACCATGGAAGAAGATGGGATTATCGGACCACCGACGGGCACCAGCAAAGCCCGGGAAGTGCTGCCCTATACTCATAGTGAAAGTGGTGAGGATTTCAGTAAAGTGGAAGATCCAGCAACCTGAGGAGCATTCGCTGATCTTCATCGACCCTTAGAGCTCAGCCCAGGGAATAGACCTCAACAAGGATCACCAGCCAGGAAGATTCGTATTCATTCAGTTCATCTGGAGCTGTGCGATACTTTTAACTCTGGTTGGGGAGGTGTATTCTACTAGCTGCACCGATCCTACCTCATTCCTGGTAAGATCGGGCGCAGCAACAGTCACAGTCAACCCACAGTTCAAAGATAGGTTTTAACATCCAACAAAGATTTTTGTTATCCGAAGAATATGGAAGGTGTAGAACGGAACCACACGATTCACAGGTGACTGAATATTATTCAGGGGAATCAAATGGCTGACCTGAGGGGTGAAGCCAGGGCACGATATGTGCAAGGCATGTTCGCTCGCATAGCCAGGCGCTATGATTTAATGAACCGCCTTATGACAGGTGGGCAGGATGTTCGATGGCGTCGCAAGGTGATTCAACAGGCCAACCTGCATGAAGATGGAAAGCTGCTGGATATTGCCACTGGCACCGGCGAGATAGCAATGGAGGGATTACGCAAGCATCCGAAAATTTTAGCTATAGGAGGAGATTTCACCTTCGAAATGATGGTGGTTGGGAAACAGGATCCGCAAAGGCAGGGCATAAAGTGGACAGGGGCTGACACGCTTTCGCTGCCGTTTCCGGACGATTTGTTTGATGCTGTAACCTCTGGCTTTCTGATGCGAAATGTTGTCGATGTACCCGGCGCTTTACGAGAACAGACCCGGGTGACAAAACCGGGCGGCCGGGTGGTAATTTTGGAATCTAGCCCTCCGAAACGTAATTTCCTGCGACCGTTTATCCGCCTTCATCTCAACTATGTGATCCCGGCATTAGGGCAGCTAATAACCGGTCATGGTGATGCGTATCGATATCTACCTGACAGCACCCAGCAGTTTCACTCTCCTGAATCCTTAGCTGATATCATGGAACAAGTTGGTCTTAGGGGCGTTAAATATGATCTGTATATGTTCGGCACGATTGCTATTCACTCGGGAAGAAAACCGGATTAATCCATTCGATCTTAAGAGTGTCGAATGCTAATCTTTGTTTAAAATCTAATATCAGAAGAATAAAATAAGTGAATGGAATCATAAGCAGTGGAAAAAGGCTACGATCATAATTATGCATGACCCGGTCGATTTCCAAGTCAGATTAAATTGAGTCGATCTTGCCCTAATAATTTTGGGAACAGGCAGATTGTTCTTTGGAGGGATTCATGGTTATGTCACTGGATGAAAAGGTTGCCATCGTTACCGGCGCAGGTCAAGGTCTTGGTGAAGCCATTGCCAAGAAGCTGGCCAGCGAGGGAGCACGTATTATCGTAAATGATATCAATCCGGACCGAGCCGAGAAAGTAGCAAATGAAATAGTTAAGGTAGGTTTGGAAGCCATCCCGGTGACGGCCGATGTTAGTAATAAATATCAATGTGTAACCCTGGTGGAATCTGCTAGAGAAGAGTGGCATCGCCTAGATATCTTAATCAATAACGCCGGAATTGAACCGGTATCATCGATATTGAAGATGGATGAATGGGAGTGGGATCGCTGCCTGGGCGTTAATTTGAAGGGAACCTTTCTTATGAGCCAATTGTGCGGGCGGGTGATGGCGGAGGAAAACGGCGATCGCGGTGGCGTTATCGTAAATATCGCATCTATTGCCGGTGTTGAAATTCCGCTCAACGATAGGGCTGCATACTGTGCCAGCAAGGCTGGGATCGTTGGATTTTCCAGGGAATGTGCCCGGGAATTCGCCCAATATGGGCTCCGGGTAAACACGGTAATTCCGGGCGTTTTTATCACGCCAATGACAAGGGAGGCGCGTAACAGGCCCGAGATTATGGACCGCTGGAATGCAGAAATACCGATGAAGCGCCTGGGTGAGCCGGATGAAGTCGCAGATGTTGTTCTTTTTCTTTGCTCCGAGGCCAGCAGTTATATGACCGGGAGCACAGTAACCGTTGATGGCGGAAAAGTGATGCGCTAGGGAAGCGTGCCCTTTGTGACTAACGCCGGCGAGCTCGGGTGGGGCGACTCTTCGCGGATTTACCCCTGAAGCTCGGGGCGTTAATGACGAAGAAGGTGCTGCGGCGCTCGTCCATCATCCGTGATTCCAATCTTGGATCAAGCTTGGAGATGGGAGTGGATGTTGTTATTACAGTTGGCAGGCGGGCATTATAGCGATAATTGAGCAGCTGGTAGAGTTTTTCGCGGGCCCAAGGTGTAGCGCTCTCGGTACCGAGATCATCGAGAATGAGATAAGGGGCAGTCCGTATCTCGTTAAACCTCCGGTCATACCGGATTACACTTGACGGACTGAAAGTTGCTCGTAAATGATCCAAAAGATCGGGGACAGAAATGAAGAGAACGGATTCACCCTTTTTGGATAAGTAATTAGCAATTGAGGCAGCCAGATGGGTTTTTCCATTTCCATGGGCGACGCTATTGAGAACCAGCCACTCCCGTGGATCTTCGGAATAGCTTCTTGCTGTTTCTAAGGCTCTTTGAAGATTATCAGATTCTCTTTTTGGCAACTCCCTATCACGAAGAGTAAAGGTCTCGAACAGTTGATCACCATGCAATTCGAGAGTGGAAAGGTCGGGATGGGTCTCATCAAAACCCGCTCGCCGAAAATCAGGTGCGGATATAGTTAGTATTCGTACCAAGCGGTGATCGACTAAACGGGAACGAATACGTCCCTCGATAGTTTCTAGCTCCTGATTTGTGGTAACAACTGTTGGCAGTTGAGCGTTATAGCGATAGTTGAAGATTTGATATAGTTTTTCCTGAGCCCAGTCGGTGTTCGATTGGGTGCCGAGGTCATCTAATATCAAAAGGGGAGCCCTTCGGACTTGTTGAAATCTTTCATCAAAACCTACAGCTGCTGTTGGACTGTAGGCCGCGCGTAAATGGTCGAGCAGATCGGGTGTGTTGATGAAAAGGACAGGCTGGCCATTAGAAAGACGATGATTGGCTATGGCAGCCGCCAGATGCGTTTTTCCACAACCATATCCGCCCCGGAATACTAACCAGCCTTGGGGATTGTGAGCGTACTCAAGAGCACACTGATAGACCAATTTCAGGTTAAGCTGTTTTGCCGGAGGCAGTCCAACCCCATCAACCAGAAAAGTGCCGAAGGTGAAGTCATAGAGGGAACCAATTTCACTCAGGTTTTTCAACCTTTCATAACGAGAAGCGTCGCGCTCGTTGTTACGGCAGGAACATAAGATTGCTCGACCAAAAGAGGGATCTTCCAATCCAACATCGGGCACGATGTAACCTAAGCCGCCACATTTTGGGCATTCTGGCTCTCCACGCCGCTCACCGTCGTCTGTTAAATCAGGCGGGCCGGAAGGAGACTGACTTTGGTTATTGTTTGACGATTCCCTTGTATTCATCAGGGACTTGCCGGCTAAGTTCCTTTTTACTATCTCTGCGACTGACTCCACTGTTCTTACCCTCCTGCTGCCATCGTTCCAAGATCGAAAGAATGTATCGCCATTTACGAACATTATTATTCACGGCGATTTCAATGGCTTCAGCAATCCATTCTAAAGAGTAGTTTTTTTCAGCATCAATTAATTGGTCGGCGATAATAGGCGTTAAAGACCCGATATTCTGCTCATAAAGAACAAAGATATTTGGTCTTTCATACATTAGCCCCACGACTTCGGTCTGATCTGGATAGGGTCTCCAATCCCCTCGAATAATACCTTCAACCGCTGAGCGACCCTTTTCAGTGTTTAAGAAGTAGAGGTCTAAGGTTCCATCTGTGCTCTCTACCGTAATATGAAGGAATGTTCCCCTAGCTACAGCCCGTTCAACGCCATCCATTAACGCCTCAGAGGCTAACGTTGCGGTTGGTCCCATTCCTTTCATGAAGAGAGCATCATTTAAGAAATCAGTGAGAAGCATATACCGAACGGGACCTTCTTTCTTAGCCAAAGCCCAAAAGGCATAGAGAACAACTTTCATTTCAGACAGATCGTCGATTTGGGGCAAGAGGTCACTGAAAAAGAGGTTAGGAATTGGGGTCAGACGTAATTTGCCTTCTGGGAAACCGGAGAAGCCTTTCATCGATAAATTAAAGCGCGATCTCTTGACGCTGCAAATTTCGGAAGGTTGCCAACTGCCCATGCCAATAGAGGTCAATCACCGCTGTTGGACCGTTGCGGTGTTTGGCGATATTTAGTTCAGCAATGTTCGGCCGTTCAGTTGTATCGGGTTTGTAATATTCGTCTCGATAGATAAATATAACTACGTCAGCATCCTGTTCGATGCTGCCGCTATCGCGAAGATCGGATAACTGGGGCCGTTTATCCTGTCGCTGTTCGACTGCTCGACTTAACTGAGATGCAGAAACAACAGGCACATCGAGCTCCCGGGCTAATGCTTTTAGTGATCGTGATATCTCGCTTATTTCCTGGACACGGTTGTTCTGGGTGTATTCCGCTCGCATCAGCTGCAAATAGTCAACCATAATCAGATCGATGCCGTGTTCGGCATAGAGGCGACGACATTTTGTACGAAGCTGCATGGGTGAAATTGATGGTGTGTCGTCGATAAAAATATGCGACTCTGAAATGCGGCCGACTGCCTCATAAAATATTGGCCATTCGAATTCCTGGAGATCGCCGCGCCGAAGTCGTTGGGTATCTATTCTCGTTTCCGCTGCAATCATTCTTTGAACCAACTGTTCAGCGGACATTTCTAAACTGAAAAAGGCCACTCTTTTATTGAACCGTCGGGCAGCGGCCTGGCCGATGGACAGTTGTAAAGCTGTTTTTCCCATACCTGGCCTGGAGGCGATGATGATCAGATCAGATTTATTCAACCCTCCCAGAGCACGATCCAGATCGGTAAAGCTGGTCGGCACACCAATAATATCATCACCACGGGCATGAAGTTCCTCAATCCTATCAAGGTAACTGCGGGCAATTTCCTTTACAGGAACAAGATCCCTTGTTGTTCGTTCCTCACTGATGCTAAACAAAGCTTGCTCGGCCCGATCTATTACCACGTTTATCTTTTCATCTTGCTCATATGCTAGATTTGCGATAGTTGTGGCTGCCTGGAGCATGCGTCTTCTGAGAGCGGCCGATTCAACGATCTGACCGTAATAACGGGCGTTTACCGAGGTGGGCACCATGTTGATCAAGCCGATAATATAGGCTTCCCCACCAAGCTCATCCAACTGCTCACGGCGACGCAACTCATCCGTCAAAGTAATCATGTCGACAGGCTCATGTCGCTCATTTAGAGCTAAAATCGCCTCATAAATCCATTTATTAGTTTCACGATAAAAGCCGTCTGGCTTAAGAAATGCGGCCACATCAAAAACTGCATCAGGATCGATTAAGAGAGAACCTAGTAAGGCTTCTTCAGCTTCCAGGTTGCTGGGTGGAATACGCTCGGTAACACTCATGGTTTATTAAATGCAAAACGCGAAACGTCCAGGGCGAATATCCACAATACGTTTCACGTTTCCTCCTACAAATCAGCCGCCTTCAAATAACGGTAAAGGGACCGGGCTGGCTAAAACCTAATCAGCTTCGATTATCCACTCCTCACTCGTCACCCTCAAAATCGTCAAAGTCGAGTGTATCCACAAAATCCTTGAATGCATCAAGCTTTTCGGCTGCATCACCTTCTTCTTCTTCTTCGATGTCAGGTTCGGGAATAATGCCTGCTTCATCCAAAACAGATTCATCAACAAATATCGGCACTTTTGCCCGGACGGCAACGGCGATAGCATCTGATGGTCGACAATCTACTTCCAACATACGGCCATCGACATCAATAAAAAGACGGGCGAAATAAACCTGTTCTTTCAATTCATTAATCAGGATATGAGAAACGGTTCCACCCATCTCTGTAATTACATTCTTTAACAGATCGTGGGTTACCGGTCTTGCGATCTCGACATCCTGGAGCTCAATCGTGATCGCTTCTGCTTCACACGGCCCGATCCAAATGGGCAGTTGGCGATCGCCATCGATATCACGGAGCATGACTATCCGATGTTGTGATATAAGACTAATTCGAATGCTATCGATGACTACCTCGATCATAGGTTGCCCCTTTTTTCTGTCGCTGCGACTTCTTAGCTACAGCTTTAAACAGCGGCAAGAGAGAGCCAGCCTCTCGAATTTGGAATCCGTACCGCTTCGGATTGAAAGTTTGAGCATTGTAGCATAAAACAAAGATAGGATCATGCTGATCTCTTGAATCTCAAATAATTCTCGCATAGGTTCTTCGGCAGTTGATTTAAGGGTATCGCCAGCTGTGCCCCTCCGAAAAATAACCGTAATAGTCGATCCTTAACGCATTAATACCCATGTACTACTGTCAACTAATTCTAATGTTAACTCGGTAATTTCTAATTCTCCATAGCGCGTCGCGAGAACTTCAGCTTGATTTCCTAGAAGGTTTACCTGCTGAACCTCATAACCATTGCTTCTGGCTGTGCGAACGATATTCAAATAGGAATCGGCTAAAGGATCAAGAAACCGGCCACCGTTGTCCAGTACTCTTTCAACGGAGTCTAGATAAGCGTTTGCGCGTCGATAATTTCCTTCTACCAGCGCTTCTTTTGCAGATAGCAAGATAACCTCAAGGGCAATATTTGCCGATGTCTCGGGGTGGCGGGTTAAATCTGCGGTTGCTTCCTTCTCTTTGGCCTCCAATGGAGGCGGCAACCAGGCATACAAGTAGTAAGCAGAAGGGTCATATTCCTGTTGGTAATCGCGCATCACATCGTAGTAGCGAATCGTAGTGCGCAGGTTTGATACGGCCGTTCTGTCGCGTGGTTGACTAGAAAGGGAATTCATCCAGTCGGTCTCAATTTGGCTTAATGTTTTATCAAAATGGATCTTAAGGTTTTTGTTTACGGCCTCTGCGAGAGTCGGCGCATCATCAGATCCGGTATCGATGTAGAACGCGCGGACTCGATCCCAGTCATAGCGATCGATCAAATAACCTAGGAAGCTAGCTGCCTCCAGGTAACTTATTTCATGTTGAAGGGAATAAATCTGGTCAGCAACAATATCAATCGGCACATATAGACCACCTTCAACAACGCCAGCCATTTTTTGATTGATGTTTTCTTGCCGGTAATGCCCACCGGTTGCCCAGACAGCCAATCCTTCAGATAAGAAGCTGATTCGATCCGGGGCAAACTGTCTATCAATCAAATGGACCGCTTCATGAACCAAGACTTCGTATATCCCGCTGCCGGCGTAATCGCGATCCAGATACGAAACTACCATGGAGTTACTGGCGTATCCTCCCTGACCAATCACCCTATCAATAAGAAAGACATCGTAAGTATCCTTTAACGGTTCCTCAAGAGCTGAGGAAGCCTGGGAAAAAGCCAGATCGACCTGTTCAATCAAGTATTCGAGATCGCGATGGGCGGCGGTGCCGCTAACAACATGGATATTGCAACAATTATTGGCCACTGTTACCCAAGCTGCATTTGCCTCTAAATCCGGGAGTCCCGTCGTCGGGCGAATAATAACAGTTAATTCAGCTTGATTGTTTCCGGCATCTTCATCGCCAATCTGAATTTTGTCATCAGGATCAACTATGGCCTTCAGTGTGTGTTCTCCAGCTGACTGGTCTGTATCCCAGACCCACTGGAATAGACCTGAGGCATCACCGTTGAGATTTCTCCAATTCAGGTTTCCTGAGACAATCTCTTCACCATCTAGAAGGACAGAAACATCAACATCGTTGGGAGCCATCCCCTCCGGCACAGTGGGGTTAATCTGAATTGTAACCAAATCGCCTTCATAGATGGATGGGACTGGATAAAGCCAAATGCCATCAGGGAACAGAGCAAGATCTCGCGGGACTGAAGTTGGCGTTTCTGTAGCGGGGATCTCCTCTGTAGGCGGTATCGTAGGAACCTGCGTATGAGTTGGGCTTATATCTGGCGTAGGCGGTTCGGCCGTTTTAGAGGAGGTTGCGGCTATTAATGGAGTCGCCGATGCTTTGATCTCTGTGGAAGTGGCAGCAAGGATTGGGCCAGCTTCATCTACCGGTTCTTCCAGTATATCAGGCTGGTTTATCGCAGAACAACCAATTACCACGATGGAGATAATCACCATGGAAACGGCTATGAGGTTCTGAAAGCGGAAAAAGGCTGGAAGTCTCTTCAATTTATTTTTTTATTACAAACCATTTCTGCAATAAATAGGATAACCAACGCCAAAAGTTATCGTCCTTCTTGTTTCGATCTTTTATCGGTGGTGGCTTTCTCCGGTCTGATCTGGGAATACGACTAGAAGTCTTGGATGCCATCTTAACATTAAGATAGCTAAGAACTAAGTTGATATCATGGGCCAAAGCATGTTCAGGGCTGTTACCGGTCTCACCCGCGAAATGCAGGCCGACAGCATCGCCGCTTTTCTCATCGACCCAAACCGAACCTGAATCGCCGCCAATACTTATTTCAACCCGGATGGACCCTGGTCGAGGAATGATCCGGAATACACCCTGTTGAAAACGAGTACCTACACCGGGATAGAGAATAGGCGCGGTCATTCGGACGCCGTCAACAAACCCTTCAGTCAAGCCAGTACTGCGGCCGCTTTTCCAAACTTTCATCCCAAGTTTGGGTTTAGTAACAGTGTTAATTGGCCGTCCTTCAACGGTCTCGGTCCTGACCTTTCGGGCCCCATTTAATCGAGCTACAGCAGCATCGTAGGGCCCGAGAACCCAGCGACTTAATTCAGCTATTGTATTCTCGACCCTGGTTCCGCCATCTACCCAGCCCGGCTGCCAAATAGGTAAACCTGGTTCGACATCGCGCCGTCCAGCTAAGACATGCCAATTACTCAGAATCATCTCGTTACCCGTGGCTTGATCAATAACCTTTGCCCCAAGAGTGCCGGCCGTCGAATATTTTGAACCAATACTCACCCCCAGTGGAATCTCGTCAAATCGTTTTCCGCGCCCTTCAACAGCCATCTCTGGTTTTGCGTTGGCATTAGTTTGAGCAGCATAGGTGGCTTCAATTACATCAACCGGAAACCCATTGATCTCTTCTGGAAAGATCTCTGCTTCATTCAATTCAATTTTTAGCTTTTTACGGACCACATGCACTCTTATTGCGATGGTTTCAGTCATCTGACCGCCCTTCCACTTAAAGCCGAGATCCACAGCGGTAACACCAGGCTTCTGCAGCCATTCCACCCGAACCGATTCTAAAGCGAGTTCGGCTTTTTCAAGTTCTTCCGGGCTGATTGCCATAATTACCTCCGGCCAATCGCAGGGATCAGCCATAATCGAAAAATTGGGCGGTCAAAACCGATTATATGCCACTCAGTAAGTCACAAAAATCTAGCATGTATGCAATAATCCCCACTTGAAATATGATGTTCTCTTTGCCCTTCACTTATCTAGATATTGATATCGGGAGAATCCATAATCTGAAGGTCGCATATAAAGCAGATCAAAATACAGCTCACAACAGTATATACATATTGTTGCTCGTGATACTCGAACGCACTATTTAAATGGCAGTAACTTCTTTATAAAAAGGTTTGCACCCGTCTACCAATTATACACTCTCAGGCGCTTGTTATCATTAAAACTTTCTTCTCATCTTCTCCATTTGCTCAAATGGGACTGATTCACCAGGATTATCAGTTGTCAATAAAATAAATTGTCCGTTTCCATAAGAAGAAGACGTCGCCCGGCGGGGGAGAGTTCCAAGGTTGAGATTGACAGCGACTTTGGCTTAGAGAAATCAAGATTAGGCGAAATTATTGATTGACAGGAGCGGAGATAAGCGTTCATAATCTCGATGAAGTCGCATCACTATAGAGGACAGATATCGGCCGTTCGGAAAAAACCGGTTCAAAAATTCAATACCTGTCAAATTATAATCGATTGGATCAATGCATAGGAACGAATTGAACCTGCCTCCAAAACTAAAAGGGCGCTGGTTGGTTAATCTGGCCGTTGGGCTGGTTTTAGCGGTCGGGGTGATCTGGTTCGCTGCAAACTTTTCATATGTGAGTTGGGACTTCCGGAATAATCTCTGGGGACCTTCTCGTTTGCTCGTTCAAGGTCAAAGTCCATATCGGCTGGATTTATTATTTGAACGGGGAAATCCTGTATGGCTGCATCCGGCCATCGGCGCTTTTTTCCCGTTGGGCTGGATCAGTTTTCCCCTTGCTGCCAACCTGTGGCTTATAGCCAATGCAGCCATTCTCATCGCTATCATCATGTTAGTAGCGCGGAGCAAGATATCGCTTCTCCTTTTTGCGGCCGTATCCCTAATTGTGATCCTATTTCCACCAACTATTACCCATATCCAGTTAGGGCAATTTACCCTGTTAGCCATGCTCCTGTTTATGGTCGCTGCTATTTACAGCCAGACGCTTCCAATACCAGCCATTGCATTAATGATTGCCATTACCCTGGCGAAACCTCAACTGGGTGTGCTGGTAATACCGGGAATAATTTTATCAATTTACCGGCATCGAGGCGCAAGAGCAGCAGTAGCCCTTACATTGTTAACAGCGCTATCCATTTTTGTCTTGTCAATCCCCTTGTTTATCGCGGAACCTCAGTGGGTGGCCGATTTTCTGGCGGCGATAGGTAAAAATCCGGCATATTTACAGCCTTCCTCATATTCGCTGCTGCCCCATCAATTTGGGGATTTTGGCTTCTTGTTATGGTTAATATTTGGTCTCATTGTTTTTGTTATCAATCTTTCTCTTTGGTGGAGACATCCGCCTGAACGAGCAATTTTGTGGAGCTTAGCCCTTACGCCCCTGGTAACGCCTTATACCTGGAGCTGGGATTTCGTTTTGGTGCTGCCACTATTTATTGATATGCTCATTAAGGCTCACTACCGGCGGACACGCCTATTTCTCGTTGGTGGTTATCTATTATTCTGGTTCTCAGCTGTTGCTCTGGCGATGAGCGGTGATATTGGAAATGATCAATTCTGGTGGATCCCCTATATATTGTGGGCTCTCATATTATTGGCAATGGGATTGGAGGAAAGGTTAAGGTTAAAGCCCCAACCCATCTTTAAACCCTAAATTTAGCGTAAATCTTTCAGCCCTCCTTATTCTTCTAGGGCCATATTGATAACCCTGGCCAATCTTTTCACACCTTCTTCTATCTCGGACCTGCTTAATCCACTGAATCCTAACAATATAGAAGGCCGGGAAGGTTGATGGAGATGATAAGGGCCTCCTGGATAGACCCCGACCCCTTCGGACAGAGCCGTCTTAATGATCCTAATTTCATCCAGTTCCGGAGGTAAGTACAACATAACATGCAAGCCAGCTTCTACGGGAGAATAATTGAGGAGAGATGGAAGATAGAAATCTAAAGCTTGGGTTAACGTCTGTCTGCGG
>BTQB01000019.1:0-17521 GCA_036985655.1 Anaerolineae bacterium
TGAAGCCGCCGATTCTGAAGATTATGAAGCACGCATTGAACAGGAATTGCGCGAGAAATATTCATGACTGAACCTGTAAAACCTGCCCCGGCTTTTAAAGCCCCGGCTTCTGAAGCCGCCGATTCTGAAGCCTCGGCATCCGAAACCGCGGTTTCAGAAGTCGAAAAACAAGGTTTCAGTTGGACAACGGCAGCCATCTGGGTTGGGCTGCTTGCTATTATTGCTGTATTGGGCTGGAGTTTGATTCAAGTCCAAAAAAAATCTCCAAGTACTACAGCCCCTGATTTTGAGATGCAGTTTTTCGACGGCTATGGTTGGCAGGGAAGGACAACAGCTAACTTATCTGAATTTGAAGGCCGGCCGGTTGTGCTCAATTTTTGGGCCTCTTGGTGTGTTGAGTGCTTGCTTGAAGCGGATCTACTCGAACAGACCTGGCGTCAATACAAGGACCAGGGTCTTATCTTTCTGGGCATCGCTTATGTAGATGTTGAACCAAAATCTATGCAGTATTTAGAGGACTTTAACATCACTTACCCCAATGCTCCCGATTTGCGAACAGCCATTTCTGAGGAATACGGTATCACTGGCGTCCCCGAAACCTTTTTCATCAACAAGGACGGTGAGATTATTCACCATCAAATAGGTGCAGTTAACGAAACCATGATCAACACCCTTGTTTCAAAGATGTTGTCATCCGAAGGGTAATAATATTTTCTATTAACTGTAGCCTTTGCGGCTGCAGCCCATTCACTATGTTTGCAGAAATCCTGTCACCAGAGAAGTTGTCATACCTGCGAAGGCAGGTATCCATCATCCCAGCCAGAGTGGGTTCCCGCCGTAGTTTATCCCCGCGAAGGCGGGGGCGGAGCCTGCCCTCACGAAGGTGGGGGAATGACAAGCAAAAAGTGCTTACATAGTGCTATTACTTGAAACTTTATTTAAAATTCTATGACTATTGTTGCAATCTTTTTCAGCATAGCTATCCTGGGTATTGTCGCTCTTTACGTCGCCAAACCGCTGCTTCAACCTCGAATCAATCGAAAGGGCAGAATCAGCCGCTATGACCGTCTCCAAGTACAAAAGGAGGCGTTATTAATCCGAATCAGCGATCTTGATTTTGATTATGAAACGGGTAAGTTAACCGAGGTAGATTACCAACATCAGCGATCCGAAATCATGGACAAGGCAACCTCCATTCTGATGCAGATGGACAAATTGGACGCACAATCGTCCATATCCGGATCGGAAAGCGCCCAAAGGGAAAGTGTCAAAACGCCAGTTGACATTGATGCTGAAATTGAAGCGGCTGTTGCCCAGATGCGTACTTCGGTTGATACGATTGACGGAGTGAATATCAAGCAAGATTCAGGAGAAAAGAAGCTTTCTCAAGACCCGAAGAACGATAGGATCATTTGTCCTCAATGTGGTCACGCGGCTGACTATGGCGATAAATTTTGCACTATTTGTGGTCATGCTTTGAAACAGCCGCAGCACACATGAATCTCCCTATTAAATTTAGGCCTTTTATCGCCATCCACTCCCTGATTTTGCTTATCCTTCTTGGTGCTCTTCTACTCCCACCGCCGCAGCTAGCGGCCGCCTCTGCTGAAAGAGCCATCTACCAGGACGAAGCGGATGAAGCCGGTCAGCCTGATTTGCCCGATCAATATCCTGATTCGACCGACGGATTAGCTATCCACGCTGTTAGGTGCGCCGATTGCCACGGAGAATTTGGCCTAGGGGATGGCAAGTTAGCCGCGGGATTAACCAACCCCCCTGCGGCCCATGCCTCCCTTGATTTCCTCCGGGCCGCTGTACCGGCCGAATTGTTCTCGACAGTTACCGATGGCCGTATTGATAAAGGTATGCCTCCCTTTGGCCCAACCAGCAGTAACCCCCTTTCTGAGGATCAACGTTGGAATGTGATCGCCGCCTTGTACAGCCTGGGTACGCCATTAGAGTCAGTCGAGCGGGGCCAAGAAATTTATGAAGAAAATTGTGCTTCTTGTCACGGAGTAGAAGGACGAGGCGATGGTCCTGCAGCTGTCGAATTTGAAGGGTTGTCCCTTGATATCGCCTCCTTCGGGTATTGGTCAAACATTAGCAACCAGGCAGTATTCGACCAATTAAAAGCGTCTGATTTAGATGGGGCCCACGATTTTAACCTGTCAGATGATGACCTGTATTCGACAATAGATTTCATTCGCACTTTCAATTATCAATATGTCGACGCTCTGGCCCAATTCCGCCCAATTGAAGAAGGTACTATCAGCGGCCAGGTGGACAACGGTACTACAAACGAAACCGTAACCTCCCAACTTGTCGCTACGCTGCGTGGCTTCACCCCGGAATTACAGATGTCCGTTGTGCTTTCCGATACACTTGGAACTGATGGCAGGTTCAATTTTGATCTTACTGAAGTTCCCCAAGATCTCTTTTATAGAGTCTCCGTCAACTATAGAGGGATCGATTTTAGCAGCGACTTCGGCCAATTAACTTTCGACAATCCTGAGCTCGAATTGCCTATCACAGTCTACGAAAAGTCATCTGATCCCGGCGTAATTTCTATTGACCAGCTTCATGTCATCCTCGGTTTCAGCCAGGATTTTCTCAATGTCAGTGAGTTCTATGTAGTTAGTAATAACGAGCCGGCTGTTTACGTCGGCGAAACAGGTCAGGCAAAGGATGGCACTTTTTTAATGTCGCTTCCGACTGGCGCACAAAACCCAGTTTTCCAGAGAGGGTTCGGATCTGTTGATTCTTTCATACCAGCTAACGATGTGATAGCCACCGGTGGTGCTTGGGCCGATACATTCCCCGTTCGGCCTGGCGCCGGTACTTTAAACATGCTGGTTCAATATACCTTACCATATGAGGATGAGGTTACTATTTCCCACCTGCTTCACTATCCAACCTCAGCAGTAAATTTAGTGATTTCTGATTCAGGAATCAACCTCAAAAGCGACGGGAATTGGACAGATACGGGCCAGCAAGTCATGGGGACTGGGGCTGTTGCCACTTATGGTCAGATAGCTCTGCCGGAAAACAGCCAACTCATAATTTCTCTTGAGGGAAAACCAGGGTCAGCTGCACTGGCGCCAGCCACCATATTAGCTGACAATAGGACCGAGCTCCTCTTGGGTGGAGCTGTGGCTCTCGCAGTTCTTATCATAGCTGCGGTTCTCCTTCGCCAATGGCGCGTAGCCCCAGCGCCTGTGACCGAGCGGGAGGCCTTGATACAAGAAATTGCACTTTTAGATGAAGCCTTCGAACTAGGGGAAATAGGCCAGGACGATTATCAACAACAGCGGGAAGAGTTAAAGGCTGAATTAATCTCTGTCTGGACCGATGAGGACATAAGCAGTTAATTCAACTGAGGGTTGATTAATAGAAAATAAACCGTGATTCAGATAGAAGGGTTAGTTAAAAGCTACGGCAACAATGTGGTGCTCCGAGGTATGGATCTCCATGTCCAGCCAGGTGAATTCGTAACATTGGTTGGACCTAATGGGGCTGGCAAGACTACCCTCATGCGTATCGTAGCCACGCTTCTGAAGCCAACAAGCGGTGGCGTCACAGTTGGGGGCTGGCCAATTTCCGATCATGCGGATAAGGTCAGGCACCATATTGGATTTGTCACCCATCAATCGCTCTTATACAACGATCTGACAGCGGCCGAGAATCTCTCTTTTTTCGCCCGACTCTACAATTTAAACAATAAGGAAGCACGAATCAAAGAAGCCCTAAAGAGTGTCGGGTTGGCTGCCCGGCAGCGAGATCCCGTTCGAAGTTTTTCCCGGGGAATGACCCAGCGTCTGACTTTGGCCAGGGCTACCTTACATGAACCGGATATCCTGCTGCTTGATGAACCTTATACAGGCCTGGATCAGGATGCCAGCATGCTCCTTGACGGAATGCTTACCCAAGAATCAGAACGAGGACGCACGATCTTTATGATTACCCATGACCTGACGCGCGGCCTCAATCTATGCGACCGAATCACCATCTTGAGCCGGGGTAAGATCGCCCTGGCTGTAGATCGGGAATCATTAACCCCAGCTGAATTTTTAGACCTATATTCCGAGGTAACTAAGGGCAAGTGAGCGAAGGCAATACAGTCGTATCTAGAGATAAATCCGCTGGAGTTGAACGGGACACAGCACAGGAAAAGATTAGCTACTTTTCCTCTGTATGGGCCATCGTCTGGAAGGATCTAACTACTGAACGGCATACCCGCCAATTGATTGGCGTTATGTTGGTGTTTGCTTTGACGGCAGTAGTCGTCTTTAATTTCGCTCTCTTTGGAAACTTATCAGCCGCCCGAGAGGCAGCAACTGGTTTTCTATGGGTCACCATATTACTTGCAGGAACCTTGGGATTAAATCGTTCCCTCATATCCGAGCAAGAAAACCGGAGTATGGAAGCGATTCTCATTTCTCCGGTAGAGAGAAGCGCGATTTATTTGGGCAAGGTGATCAGCGTAACGCTCTTCACCTTAATTATGGAATTTGCTCTCGTACCAATCTTCATCGTGCTGTTTAATAAGCCATTTTGGCGCCCACCAGTCCTGGCTGTGCTTGTCTTAGGCACAATCGGCTATGTGGCAGCAGGAGTATTGGTCACTTCTATGTCGGTACAAACAAAGGCCCGCGAGGTGCTGCTTCCTGTCTTATTATTGCCCTTGACTTTACCCTCTGTCCTGGCTGCGGCCCAGGTGACGGCCGCTCTAACCGCCCCTGTTCCGGCTTCCTGGAACGAAATTCAATTTGCTGTTGCCCTGGTTGTCGCCTTTGACATTTTTATGCTGACGGCCGGCTTTTTAACCTACAACTATGTCATTGAAGATTAAGAGTGGTTATCTTAGGATTATAGAATCAAATATTGAACGATGAGGAGGAAGTTATGACTGCACGATTAGAACGTATGAATCTTGACCGGATTGTTCCAATTTTGAACATATTGGCGGTTACAATGATCATTATTAGTCTCCTGGTCAACTTCTTCTACGCACCAACAGAGACGACCATGGGTAACGTGCAAAGAATTTTTTATTTTCACGTTGGAGCGGCCTGGGTAGCAGCGGTAGGCTTTTTTGTAGCTCTTATTAGCGGCATTGCATACCTGCGAAAACCAGCCAATATCTGGGATACTATCGCTGTCGCTTCAGTTGAGATCGGCCTCGTGTTCACCAGCATGACTATTGTAAGTGGTTCGGTTTGGGGCCGCCCTGCCTGGAACACATGGTGGATTTGGAGCCCCCGGCTGACTTCGATCACCGTTCTCTGGCTGGTCTATGTTGCCTACTTTATGCTTCGCGGAGCGGTTGAAGATGAAGATAAGCGTGGTCGATTTGCCGCGGTCTACGTTGTTGCGGCCTTCGTAACGGTTATCATCACCTTCTTCAGCATCCGTCTGCTCAGGGACATTCACCCGGTCCTTTTTGGGGAAGCAAGTGAAGCAGCCCAAGGACTTCAAAAATTTGATGGCCTTGCCAGCACAAAAATGGTCATCTCTTTAAACATATCTGTATTAACGTTTACGGTTCTCTTTCTTGCCTGGTTGGCTAATCGTCTGCGCCTACAGCGATTAGTTGACAAGGTAACAGACCTGAAATCCCAATTCATGGCCCGCTATCAAGGATAGGGCGCTATCAAGGATAGGGCGCTATCAAGGATAGGGCGCTATCAGGGATAGCACCATATCAGGGATAACGTGTTATAAGGGAAAAATGGAGGCCTATTGTGACTGAACTCTTCTCGACCGCTAATTTATTGATGCAAGCGGAACTATTTGATCCAAACAAGTTTAACAATTTCCTCGTCCTAGGTTATTTCGTTATGTGGCTGATAGTCATGGGCTATATTTTTATCTTGTCAAATATACAGAAGAATGCCAGAGAAGATATTAACCTGATGAAGCAGCTGTTAGAGGAAGATGAAGAAACTGAGATCGCGTAAGATGCTTTACATTTCTTTAATATTTTAGCGTTAAATTAGTAAAGCAATGGTATCAATTGAGGCCATCGCGTTTCTGCGCGCCTGAGAGAAACATTCATGTTGGGTTCGGCCAAAGGCCCACTGGCAAACTTATCACCAATGCGAATGGTTATTCTAGGCGTAGTCCTGGTAATAATCATTATCCTGGTTGTAGGTTCTGTTTCCCAATCTTCGGCCCCAGAACCAATATTTGGCGGCTTACAGACACAACCCTTTATTGTCCTGGCCTTGTTAGCACTCTTTGCCGGTCTGCTGAGTTTTGCTTCTCCGTGCACCCTACCCGTACTGCCTGCCTACTTCGCCTTTGCCTTCCAGAGTGACCGGAAGCATATTGCCTTAAATACACTTGTTTTCATGATAGGTTTGGCTTCTGTTTTTGCCATTATGGGGGCAGGCGCCTCCATCGTCGGCCGGGTATTACGTCAAAGCCAAACTTTGATCCTTCTTATTAGTGGAGCCTTGATCCTTGTCTTTGGAGTTATGAGTGTTTTAGGTCAGGGTTTTACCGGTGTACAAGCGCAAGAACAGAAAGTACATAATCGATCTGCCGGTGGCTCCCTTTTATTTGGGATGGCTTTTGCCGTGGGTTGGTCGAATTGTGTCGGCCCGATTCTGGGCACCGTTCTAACTATGGCGGCTACAACAGGATCTGTTATCCGGGGAATGATGCTGCTGTTTATTTATGCCTTGGCATTAGGACTACCCTTAATCATTGTCTCCACCTTTTTCGGCCGTGCTGACCGCAACGGTCTGTTTTGGCGTACACTTCGTGGTAAGGGCTGGAACGTATCAGTTCGTCCTATTCTTGTTGGTCTTCTCTGGGCATTCGTTATCTGGCGAATACTTGTTGCCGTAGTGCAGTATGCGTTCGCAAATTTTGCTTATTTTTCCGGGCAGGAATTTACAGTTGGCCACGAAATAGGTTTATTAATCATCACAGTAATTGGGGTTGCCCTCTGGATTTTTTCCAGCCCTAATCATCGAGAGAAAATACCCCTTCACCTACACTCAACCCAACTTGTTAGCGGAGCGATGTTTATCTTATTGGGTTTCCTTTTCCTCAATGGTTCGCTGGCTAGATTCAACAGCTATATTCCGCCAGATCTAGCAATCTGGTTTGCAGGTCTGGAGGACCAACTCATCGAAATATTCAGCCCATAGAGATGAGCGGCAAGTTAGACGACCAGGGTTCCAACAACAAAAGGAACCAGACCCTTAACCTTTGGGCCACCTGGTGTGCTCCGTGTCGAATTGAGATGCCTGCATTGCAAGAGGCCAAAGAAAAACATCATGAGCAGGGGCTGGTGATCCTGGCCCTAAATCAAGACGAGTCGGCCGATGTTGCCCGCCAGTACTTTTATGATGAGATGGGTTTAACCTTCACACCCCTGTTGGCTGAAAATAGCACCGTTGCGGCCATATATAGCGGCATGAACGTCTTACCCACTTCCTACTTCATAGATCAGGAGGGCATCGTCTCGTCCATTCATCGGGGACCGCTTACAACAAGTCAATTTGATGGCTATCTCGCTGAGATAATAGGAAGCAGCAGTTAGCTGAAGCCAAACATTTAATGTTATTATGAGTGCACCAGGGGAAAAGCAGCCAGTATCTGGCTGGCAGCGAACTCTAGTAATCGCCATCGATCGCTCGATCTATGGCCTGAGTAAGCATTGGTTAGCGCTGTTTAACATTGTTGCCCTTTTTTACGTTACTTTGCCCATCGTAGCCCCCGTCTTATTGAAGGCAGGCGTTGAAGGGCCGGCAAGGGTGATCTACACAGCCTACTCCCCCCTCTGTCACCAGATGGCTCAAAGATCATTCTTCGTTCTCGGGAAACAGCCGGCTTACCCGAGGGCGATTGCTGGAACTGATTACACACCAATTGAAGCCTATATTGGTGACATTCCTGAATACGAAGGTGTAACTCCAGATAATTGGCCATCTTTTTTCGCTGCTTCTAGATCCTTTAAGGGTAACGAGGTTATGGGCTATAAGATGGCTCTGTGTGAACGTGATATTGGCATCTATGGCTTCGTCTTGATAGGGGGCTTACTTTACGCCATGCTTCGCAACAGGTTCAACATCAAACCGCTGCCTTTATTGCTGTTTATCATCATCGGCATACTGCCTATCGCCATTGATGGCTTTAGCCAGTTAATTAGCTATTGGGTAACGCCTCTGGACGGATCAGAGGCAGCTGGATTCTTGGCATCGATTCAGAACTTATTTCCCTTAAGAGAAAGCACGCCTACTATGCGCGCATTTACGGGCGGGCTGTTTGGCTTCATGTTAGTCTGGCTTACTTATCCCCATCTAAATAGTGGCATGATGGGGACTGAGAAATCTTTAGGTGCAAAACTTCGAAAGGCTGGCGCGATCAAGTAAGGCTCTCCCCCCCCTTTTGATTCATCAGAGGTGAATATCTTTCCCTGGCTGTAGGCCCTCCCGTGCCTATAATTGGACGCCCATAAATGGGTGCCCATAATTGGGAGCCCATTATTGGGCCGAATCCTTACTTCCCATTATGATATCGGCCGATAATTATCGAAGCGTTGTGCCCCCCCAATCCAAAGCCATTTGACAGGAAATTCCTTATCGGTTTCTCCCTCGATCTGTTTGGCACATAATCCAAATCACACTCAGGGTCGGCGTTTTCATAGTTTATTGTAGGTGGTATTAAACCGTCATTGAGGGCCATAACGCCTATTAATGCTTCCAGCGCCCCTGCAGCGCCAAGAAGATGACCATGAATAGACTTAGTGGAACTGATCGGGATATTGTAGGCTTGTTCCCCAAAAACCAGCTTAATGGCCAACGTCTCGATCTTGTCGTTCAATCGAGTGCCTGTCCCGTGGGCATTGATGTAGTCAATCTGACCGGGCTTTAAGCCAGCATCCTCGATAGCGGACTTCATGGATTTAACTGCTCCTGCACCGTTTTTGGCCGGCGCAGAAATGTGGTAAGCATCTGCACTCGTCCCGTAACCGAGGAACTCTCCATAGATTCTCGCGCCTCGACGGATGGCGTGATTTAACTCCTCCAAGATCAAGATAGCCGCGCCTTCACTGGCAACGAAGCCATTCCTCTCGGCGTCAAATGGCCTTGAGGCTTGTTCCGGTTGGCTGTTATTGGTTGATAGCGCGCCTGTGGCATTGAAGCCGGCAATGACAACAGGCAGCAGCGGCGCTTCTGCTCCACCCGCCAACATAACGTCGGCCGCGCCTCGCCGGACCATAGCGGCCGCTTCGCCAATAGCGTTGTTGCCAGCCGCGCAAGCGGTGGCGATGACCATATTAGGTCCTTGGAATCCGTGGGCTATGGATATCGCCGTAGACGGTGAATCGGCAAGCATCATAGGGATAAAAAACGGACTCATCCATCTTGGACCTTTCTCCGAGAAGAGATTAAAACCCTTCAGTGTAGAGCCAATATTCCCCAGCCCACATCCCAGAACGACACCTGTACTTTGCTTAACTGAATCATTTAGCTCCAAATCACTATCGTCTAAAGCTTGAATGGCGGCCGCCATCACAAATTGCGTTACACGATCCATACGGCGAGATTCCTTTGAACCAAATTGGGCTGCGGGATCAAACTCTGTCACCTCTCCCCCGATCCTGGTCTTCAGGTCACTGGTTTCAATTTGGCTTAAATGACCGATTCCACTGAGGCCTGCTGACGCTTTTGCCCAGGTCTCTTCAGGATCATTACCTAATGGATTGTAGGTTCCCAATCCGGTGATCACCACGCGTCGATTCATCCTATCCTCCAGACTTTATCAAAAAAGCGGCCGCCCCAGGCCGCTCACCGCTATTATTATAACCCATTTAAGCCGCACTAGTTACTGGAAGAACAGACAATCTTTAGACCCGATAATGGTAGTAGAACGTTTATCTTCGAAAGTACATTTGCGCCCCTGTCTATCCTGCGCCCGGCTATTTATCACGATTCAGCCATCGCTGGCTGATTTCTCCGATCCGGTCTAAACGCTGCCTCAAAACTGTACATTCCGGCAGCGCATCTAGGAAGGCTTGACCGTATCGCTTGGTTAGCACTCGCTTATCCAAAACAACGATTAAGCCTTCATCATCCTGTCTTCGAATCAACCGGCCGAATCCTTGTCGGAATCGCAGCACAGTTTCCGGAATCGTATATTCATAAAACGGGTTCTCGAACGTCTCCGATCGCGCAGCCACAATCGGATCTGTTGGCACATCGAATGGCAGCTTAACAATGACGACCGCCTGCAGGGCTTCTCCTGGCACATCTACCCCTTCCCAAAAGGAGCGGGTTCCCAAGAGAATTGATGGGCTATCTTGTGCCTTTAACTGTTCCAGGAGCCGCTGCCTGGAAGCGCCTTCCGATTGGGATAACACACTAACACCTTTAAGCTGTAAACCAGGTTCGATCGCCTTGGCTGTCCGGTTTAGCTGGTTGTAGGATGTGAAAAGCACTAAAGTTCGGCCGCCAATCCCCAGAGCGACCTCGACTATGGCCTGTTCAACACACCGTTGGTAGCCTGGTTGGTTCGGTTCCGGCATATCTGTTGGCAGCAAGAGCAGCGTTGAGTTTTTATAATCAAAGGGTGAGCCGACAGCTAGTTCGTTGGCATGTTGGGCATGAAGACGGGACCGCAAATAGTCGAAATTTGACCCCTGCTGATAGCCTGGGGTGGCCGTTCTTAATGTGGCTGATGTGAGGATGACGGTTTCCTTGACATTAAAGATATGTTCTTCAACTAATGCTCCAATATGAAGCGGCGCTGCATGCAGTGACAGCCGTCCCTTGAAAATCTCTGCCCAATATATCACGCTCTCACTTGGATCGGCGATAATAGCGTTGATGTTCAGCTGTGTGTCAAATAAGTTTCGAGCGAGACTGATCAATGCCAGCCGGATGTTTTCACCATCCCCAATATCAAAGCTGTCTGATATATCGGCTATATGACCCGCCAATTTTGACAAGCCATCTGAGATCATCTTAAGCCGCTGGTCCAGATTATCCCAACTGATAAGGACCTGGTCATAATCTGGCTGGCTGCGCACGGCCGGTGTAATACGGATCGGTTGAGAATATTGACTGCTTTTGCTAATAAACTGGCCAAGGAAAAATTCAAGAGTAGTGAAAAACTCCTCCAGTCGTATGCCGGTTTTCCTGGCTCCATCTTGAATTTCAACCATTCGACTTTCTAAAATTGATCTTAATTCCCCTGGGATTGATTCGCTTACCAGGCGCCTGATGCCAGCCAAAATTCCCGTACGATTTCTCGTGACTTCGTCCAGAAGCCCTTCAATGTAGCGGCGATCACTTCGGAAGCTTAATCCTCTGGTTATCGCCGATTCCAGGTGGTGGGCTTCGTCCATTATTAAGTCACTGTATTCAGGAAGGATCCTGTTTTCCAAGGCGATATCAGCCAGTAGCAGCGCGTGGTTTACCACCAGAATGTGAGCCAACTCGGCCCGTCGCCTCGCCTGGTGCAGCGGGCATCCTTCTGATGCGCATTTCTCTGCAGTACATGCTTCATTTTCGGAATTGAGTCGATCCCAGGCCAGGCGCTCTCCTTGCGATCTTAGGGATATTTCAACCAGATCACCGCTCTCCGAATCAGGCAGCCAAACAAGAATCCGGCCGAATAGAGCCATCTCATCGGCGCTTCCTGGCCCTCGATGGCGCAGCTGTTGAAAAAGCCTGGTGCAAAGATAGTTGCGCCGTCCTTTTAGAACGGCCGCCTTTAGCTCAAAGGGCAGCAGCTGATCCAGTTCCGGTATATCTTTGTTGATTAACTGGTCTTGGAGATTTATCGTATTAGTAGATACGACAACTCTTCTTTGATTGAGATTGGACCAAAAAGCCGCAGGCAATAAATAACCAATGCTCTTTCCTGTTCCTGTTCCAGCCTCGATCATGAGATGTTGGCCCCGGTTGAACGCATCTGCAACAGCTTCAATCATTTTCACCTGTTGTGGTCGGTGTTCATATCCGGGAAAGTGTTTCTCAAATTGTCCCCCTGGCTCTAGCAGCTGGCTGATGCGCCCGGTATCCAGTTGAGACACTTGCTCCCTTGGAATTAATGGGCTGCCTGATAATCGGGCTGGTTGGTACAGCTTCTTTAATGCGGGCTGTCCGCGCCCGCTCCGACCCCTCTTACCAAAAGCGTCCTTTCCAACTTGTCGCCAAACATCCTCGAAAAATTTTGTTTCGGGCCATCTTAATTGCTGGCCAGCTCTAACTATTTCCTCCAAAATGTCATAATCGAGCTCTTTAGCCTTACTCTGTAAAGCTGTGAAAAGCCGGTATGTTCTCCTGGCGTCTCCAAGCGCCCGGTGATCCTGCTCATCACCATCCTCGCGAAGGTTCAGATATCGGGACAAGCTGCTTAAACCATATCTTCCACGGGTTGGATACAAGATCGAAGCCAAAACAGATGTGTCAACTCGATGGCTTCCCAGGGCAAAGTTCTCAGCATTAAGAAATCCAAGGTCGAACCCAACATTGTGACCAACAATAATTCCGCCGGCTAGTTTCTCCGCGAGTATGGGGCGAAGCGTAAACAGGTCAGGCGCATCGTCAACCATGGATTGATCGATACCGGTTAATTTGGTAATAAACGAAGGAATTGTTTTATAGGGGTTTACCAGAGTGGACCACTCGTCCAATATCCCCCCGTCCCTGAACGTTATCGCTGCAACCTCGATTATCGCATCACGGACCGGGTCCAGGCCTGTAGTTTCCAGGTCAACAGCGATGTATACGGTGGCCATTCCGGCAATTATAGCACATCTGTTTTGATCCTAATCCACATCTTGGAAATCCGAAACCAATCCTATAACCTGTTGGCCTGCTTTAACCTCAACCAGCAAATAACTCTTTTTTACGCCTTCTCTATCTTCAGGAATTACATCAGGATCAAGCGCCAGGATAGTAGTGTCGGTTAATATCCAAATAGTTCTGCTCCCCTTTATTAGCTCCACCGCCCGGAGATCAGTGCGCGAAATCATCGATCGGCCGGTGGCTTTCCCATCGAGGGATTCCGGTATCCATTCCACCGGCAAACGCCGGCCGAAGCCTGAAGCAGTCATCAACAGAACCTCATCACCAGGCCGGGCCGTTATAGCGCTGGTTAACCGCTCACCCTTGCCTAACTTGATAATATGCTGACCCTGTAAACGTAACCGACCCGTTTGCATTCTGCTGGCCCGGCCTTTATCCGAAAAGGTCAATAAATAATCGTCCCCATTACTTCCCATCACTGCCTTTGGAGAACCTGGGAGCGGCTGGTCAAATATCAATGAAGCAGGGCTTTCAATATTTTCTACCATCTGAGCCAACGCATAACTACGGACAAAGCCCTGACCTGTTGCCAGGATTATTCGTAAACAATCCCTGATCAAGTTCCATGGGGCTATGGCGGATACAACTTCTTCATCCTTTAATTGGTAGAATTCACCTAGACTCATACCAACCTGGGACAGTTCTGAAATTCTCTGGGGGGTGGTCAATAGAAATCGGTAGCGGTTCGTAACCAATAGAAGGGCTTGATCCAGACTAATCAACATCGCCTGATGAATCCCGAAATTTGGGGGCTGCTTGAATGGCACAATTCCTGATTCCTCCCCGGTTGATTTCCAGGGCATAACCTTTATCTGTCCACCAGTCGATAATATTATCAAACCACCTTGGACCGGCCTGGACGCTGTCCCTTCTTTAATCTCGCTGGCTGCCATCCTCAATTTCAATAAATCCAAATTAATTGGAACGACATCGCTGTCCGTTTCACTCTTCAATCCCAGTGAAGTGATATCACTCCTCCTTGGCTCTGCCCGGATCGCCCCGCTGGCAATACCATGGGCCATGATGCCAAGGCCAGAGGCAACACTGCTGAATGTGTTAATCTTATGAACTTTTCCACGGCCGAACTTCGAAATCAGCATACTTTTAAATACTGGTATTTCAGACGACCCCCCAGTTCGAATAACAGCATCGATCTGAGCGTGGCTTAATCCGGCTGCTTGAACCGTATCATCGATATGGTCAGCGATCTTTTGTGTTTCGGCATGGATTATCTGCTCAAATTCGCCGCGTGATAGCGGCTCTGCAACATGAAATCCTGGGCCCTCCAACCGTATAACGGTGGCCATTTTATTCGATAGTTGGCGTTTTGCCGTCTCAATCGTATCAAACATCTTAAGGCTGTAGTTGTTGGCAACAAGGCTGATTAACCCTTCTATACCTGACTTATCCTCGGCCGTCTGAGCGATCTCGTTCAATATCTGGCGATTTGCCGGACTTTGCAGTTCTATAATCGTCTGCCAGTTTGAAAATAGTTCGTATATCCATGCCGGTAGTGGCAGACAGCGGTCTGGCGACCCATATCTGGTTCCCTCTCCAAAATGTTTTGGCAGCTTTGCTCTCACCACTTTGCGATCAAAAACATCGCCAGCTGCTGGTAAGCCTCCTGTTGCCAGGACCTGGTGTTCGCCCTCATTCCTCAGGTGCATTACGGTGATATCAACTGTTCCCCCTCCAAAATCAAAGACCATGATATTCTGTGGCTCATTAATGGTCGAGGCATAATAATAGGCGGCCGCAATCGGTTCATACTGTAAAAAGATATCCTGGTAGCCGGCTAATCGGGCAGCCTCCAGCAGCCGGGCCTCTGCCAGTTTGTCGGCCGCGGGGTCCTCAGAAAAGCGTACCGGCCGTCCCAGGACAACGCCCGATATCTCCCGGTCAAGCTGCCTTTCCGCCCGTATTTTGGTTAAGCTGAGATAAGAAGCGATCAACTTCTCCAGCGAATAGTAAAATCGACCCACCATAGTCCCCTGGTATTCAGCATCGCTCAGCCCACTCTTGATCGACAGGAACAGGCGGCCGGGTGAGAGAATATCTACCCAGGCAAATACGTCCGTCACGTAATACATATCTGCCCCGTAGACTTCAACTTCCCCCACCCAAACCTTCTTTAACTTTACGGGACGGCCGGCATTGTGATCGAAATAACGGTCTATAGCAGCGCGGCCGATTGTGATGTCGTGATCATTTGTAATATATAGAGCAGTTCGGGCGATAGTTGGATTCAGGTTGGTTGGATCCAGGGGCAAGAGCTTCACTTCCTCTCCATCATGAAGGGCCATTCCCGAATTTGTGGTGCCAAAATCCATCCCCACAATCAAAACGAACACCTCCTTGAGGGTTTAAGAATTCGTAGTTCCTACGAATGAGTGGCTCCACTGAATAAACTCATATAACTTGGAAATCATAGGTTTTTCTCTTGGGTATCTTTGCGGCTTGCGACTTTGCGTGAGCTTTTTTCAGCACACTCATGAGTGAAAATCGACAAGCCATTCTAAACCCCCTCAGATTTTCCGGCAGTAAAATGGGCGACATGAAACAGGTATGAGGGTTGGCATCCTTGGCCAGATATGATCTCTGGCAATTTTTTGCTTAATGGGCTATGCTTCCTAAGCAGACCATTTTGGGGGAAAATATTTTCCGCCCTTTAATTATCAACTTGCACAGGTCTCTTATTGGTTCCAATTAGAAACAAGGTATTTTTCTTGCTGGTGGGCATGTTTACCGCTGCCTGGTTGTTGGTTGCTTGTTCGCCGGAGGTGACAGTAAAGGATAGCCCTTCGACGATAGCCCCACCTGCTCAGAGAAGCGAACCGCAGCCAAGCCGAACCCTTCCCGAACCTACCGAACCATCCCTGCCCTTAACCAATACGCCGCTATCCAGCACGCCATCTCCCCCGAACACTTCTGAGTCCGCACTCGTTTTTTGTGATAAGCCGCCGGATGGCCTGGCCTTAAGTAAGACTCCATCTCAACAAGAGGGGCTTTCCGCGGAAATTGACAGCCTGATCCCGCCAGCGCCGCCAGCCTTCGTAAATTCGTCTCTATCAGAGGATGGCGCTTTGGTGACTTGGGCTGGCACCGGCACAGATGTAGATCAATTCTATAACGTATATCGACTAGGACAGGAACAGGACTGTTGGGAGTTTATCGGTATGGCGCCGGTTGAAGGTGACAATCAAGGTGTTTATACCTTCGATACCATGATAACAGACAAACAAACCACAGAAATTTTCGGGGTTACCACAGTTGATATCTACGGTAATGAAAGCGATTTGACTATAGCTGTATCGGAGCCGGGATCTTAGATCGAAGGCCGGCCCGGCCCTTTAATTTTTTTCTTATCTTATAAGTTAAGTATAGGAGTTCACATGCGCTGCGGCGCACCACAATGGATGAAAATGACGATATGCGCTGATTCATGCCAATTCCAATCCGTGAAATCTGTGTCAATCCGTGTCCTATTTTCAGGAGTCAACACGAGCTAGCGCTCACCGACAATGAATGAAAATGACGATATTCGCAGAATCATGCCAATATTAATCCGTAATATCCGTGTTAATCCGCGTCCTATTTTCAGAGGAGTGAGGTAATAATGAAACATCGAAAAAATATATTAATTGGCCTAAGCATATTGGTAATGCTTTTCCTGGTCCTTGGTTCTAGTCGAACCGGCCGCGAGGATGCCAGGGCCCAAGAGCCTGCACCCGCTGATATCCCGGCGCGACAACCAGAAAATGTCGATGGTCCAAGGCCATTTAGCACAGAGGCTGTTAACCCGGCGTCTGCAGCCCAATTAGCCCAAGCGATGGGCGTACCAAGCAGCGACCTGATCAGCGCCAGCTTGATGGGAAGCGACTCAGCCGGTGTGGGCGTTAGCGATGCCTCTCTGGGCAGCTGGTTCCCGACTGAAGGCGGCTCTTTTGCGATTTTGGCTACCGGTAAGGCCGCTGACGCCGCTCGACCAAACGATTCTGGCAGCCATTCAACCTTATTATCCGGTCTTGTTAATAATCTGGGTACAGATCTGGTCCGGCTTCAATTATCATTGAACGTGCCGCCATCTATCAACTGCCTCAATTTTGATTTCGCCTTTTATTCAGAAGAGTTCCCCGAATTCGTCGGCACCACATTTAACGACACATTCACCGCTCAATTGAATAATTCTAATCTTACCGTGGACGGCGGATCATTCGTTGTTAATGCTCCCGGAAACTTCGCTTTCGACACCCAGAACGCTGTTATTTCCGTCAACACTGTTTTCGGTGTTTCGTCAAATACTGGTACGACTTACGATGGTTCCACCCCCAATCTGCGCGCCAGCACCCAGGTTACTCCAAATTCCAACGTTAATGTCTACATTTCTATCCAGGATTTAGGAGACTCGATTTATGATTCAGCTGTCTTCCTGGATCGTTTTTTCTGGAGCCAGGATGATTCCTGTTCAGGAGGCGCGGCCGTTGATACCGATGGGGATGGCTTACTTGACGACTGGGAGATTAATGGACTAACCATCGACGGAAAGTTTTTGGACCTACCCGCCATGGGCGCTGACCCCCAACACAAGGATATTTTTGTCGAGATAGATTGGATGGGTAACACGGGCAACCCTTCCCATAATCATGCCCCGGATCCAGACGCAATTCAAGAGATCGTCGACGCTTTCGACA
>BTQB01000020.1:0-17335 GCA_036985655.1 Anaerolineae bacterium
GTTTTTGGGGAGCAGCCCGATCCCATCCAATCAACAGCTCGCATTCGCTCCTGGCCTCCTCAACCTGCTCTTCAGTCAGTCCAACAAGATGAACAATGGCTGCTGTCTCTTGATCTGGATTAATTCGAGCCTCCTGTGAATAATCAGGCATAAACGGTTCCAAGCTCAGACCGTTTAGTCGTAAGTAGACAGGAAATGGTACGGGTTCTGCATTCTCTGTTACCCTAAAGAAAATCCACTCTGTTTTTAAATCATAAGCAGTATTTGGGCACTCAATTAAAAAACCATAACTATGATCACCCGGTTCCCAGAACATTTCTGGAAAATCATATCGGAATGTCAGCGCCCAGTCTCCCCCTGTGTCCGTTTCCGGTTGGACAGCTGTTGGCAGCGGCGTTGCAGCTTCAAGCGAAGGGACCAGCGAAGGTATCAGGGTTGGTTCTTCAAGCTCATTCTGATTGCTGCAAGCAGCAATAATAAATATAAGGGGGAGTATCATTATCTTCATTAAGTGGTTCATTTTATTACCTTCCTTAAACGATCCAGGTCTCTCCTGGTTGGCAATTCGATCACAAATTCAACCTGGAGGGGCCCTGATCGGATTCGGTCGCTAATACACCTCGTAAAAAGTTGGATGAAACTCAATCGGTGCGCCGTAAGAAAATGACAGCTCTACTCAAACCTAATAGTGATAAAATAGCTAGCAAGAGGGCGACGCCAAAGCCGATATCGACTTCAATCTGGGTTGTTAGCCAGGCTGTTACCCCTCCAATTAACGCTACAGCAATTACCCTGGTATGGTGACGACGAACGAGTTGATCTTCGTTTCGAACCCACGGGGCTTTTTTTAAAAACCTTCGGAAATAACTGAGCTCCCAGCCAGCCAGGGCAAGTACCGTGCCCATAATCGCCCAGATCGGGTCAACCTCGACTATTATTCCAACTGCTGAACCGATAATCAATAAAAACAATGAGATAGACCCAATCCACCGCCAGCCCCTGATTTCGGCAGCCACCCAGACCACCCCAATCAATAAGATTGGCGCAGTCATCAAGGGCAAGTCAGCAAAGAAATAGCCGGCCGCCAACGAGAAAATAGCTCCAATAATACCGGCATACAACAGAACTGATGTCCTCATGTGGGCAGAATCCCGATATTTCTCTCAATTACCGGTCTTAGTTGCGGAAGCGAGGATGTTATGGCCTGGTCAAAGGGGATATCAATCTGCCAATTAAACACCTGGATGCCGACTTGACGTAATTGGCCAAATAAGAGCTGTCGCTCAATATAAGCCAATCGAAATGCAGTCTTAACTATTTCGTCTTCCTCAAGAAATTGCATCTCAAAACTTAAAGGATCAGGGCTAATGATCAACAAATCATATCCTCGAGACCTTAATCTCTTCAAAAATTCGACATCGCCAGAGGCCAGTGGGCTTACCAAAACAATCTGCGACTTGGGGGAAAAGAGCTGGGCCGGAAGGTGCTCCAGCTGGTCGAAAACCAGGCTGTCGCCAGTCTGTGCCCTGGCCAGACTTCGCAGAATCCGCTCTCGCTGCAGCTTGCCATAACCGGGAACTGTCCAGTCCAAAAAATCGCCGTATCGAAGAACAGCAACCCGATTGCCGTCATTTAAGAAGGAGTCAGCCAGGGCGGCCGTGGCAATGACCGAGTGCTCAAACAGCGTCTCACCCCTAAATTCAACGTTGCTTCGCTGGCGGGCATCTAGAATGATGCCGACATCGGCCACCCGTTCTTGCTCAAACTCATTAGTAAAAAAAGTACCGGGATGCCGAGCGTTTGCCCGCCAGTTTATATGCCGGAGGGAATCACCGGCCTGGTATGTTCTGACATTAAAAAATTCCACTCCGGATCCGCCGATCCTTGCTGGAATATAGCCAGCATAAACTTTCGTCTGTCGAGGTCTTATGGGAATCCTGTCTATCGGCACCACCTTTGGGTAGATATAAAACTCAAATAGGCCAGGCGCATCGACCTTGGTTTCCCGAAATAGCAAACCAAATAAATCGGATGTCCAAACATGGATGGGCGCAAATCGATAACGTCCCCGTTTTCCCAGAACTGTATACTCGATATCAAAAGATTCACCTGACACCAGACTGGTTAGAACCTCTGCATCTCCATCAATAAGCTCCAAGCCCTCTGGCGGCGCATCTGCCAGGTGAAAGGCCTCCAGACGGGATCCATTATTCGTGATCTTTAAGTTAACCTTAACAGGCCGTTCCAGGGAGGCGCTTTCTGCGCTGAGCTCCCGTTCGACTGTCAGTTGAGGTTTCTCTGGCCCAAAAAGTAAGGCAGATCCTATAAACACCAATATTGGAATGATTAAAGCTAACACCCCACCACTTAGGAGAACAAAGCCTAAAAGTACTAAGGTATATAGGATGACGCCCAGCAGCAGAAGCCGGTTCATTCTTATACGCCCTCTATTACCGGCACAGGAACCGTGTCCACGATACGACCCAATACGTTTTGGGCCGCATTCCTCTGCATCCACATCTCTGGAACAAGAATCAACCGGTGCCGCAGCGCTGGTTTTATAAAGTGTTTAACATCATCCGGGATGATGAAATCTCGGCCGTCGAAGGCTGCTTTTGCTCGGGCCAGCTTCATGAGAGCCAGTGAACCCCTTGGGCTGGCCCCAACTGTCACCCTCGAGTCCTTGCGAGTAGCGGTCATCAAAGAAACCATATACTTGTCGATATCTTCATCGACGTATACACCTTCTATTGCTTGCCTCATCGCTAGCAGCTCTTGGCCATTGGTCACCTGATTTAATTCCACCTCATCCTGTCGTCGCTCCCGGCGTCGTCTTAATATCTCCCTCTCCGCTTCATGGGATGGATAACCAATCGAGATCTTCATCAAGAAACGGTCTAACTGTGCCTCAGGCAGAGGGAATGTCCCTTCATATTCGATCGGATTTTGCGTTGCGAATACCAGGAATGGTTTTGGTAAGATCATTGTTTCGCCTTCCAAAGTTACCTGGCGTTCCTGCATCGCCTCCAGCAGCGCCGACTGTGTCTTAGGAGACGCACGATTGATCTCATCGGCTAGAATGATGTTAGCGAATAGGGGCCCTTTGCGGAGCTCAAAATCATTCGAAACCCGATTGTAGATATATCCTCCAGTAATGTCGCCTGGTAATAGGTCAGGAGTAAACTGAATGCGGCGGAAATCCAATCCTAATACTATTGCCAGGCTGTTAGCCAATAAAGTTTTACCGAGTCCGGGGAAATCTTCTAAAAGGACATGCCCGTCAGCCAAAACAGCTGCCATAATCATTTCCAGCACATCACGTTTACCGATTATCGCCTTTTCCACTTCATCGATAACCTTACTGCTAAGTTCAGCGACATGTGACAATTCAACTTCCACTCTCAACCTCCAGTTCCTCTTCCAAGAATTCGACAACTTTATCCATATTAGGGTCCTTCCATCGGGTGCTCGTGGTCGCCGAGGCCGGTGTCTTAAACAATCCCAGAAACCGGCCAGATCGGGCTTTTCGGTCCGATGTTGAAAAATATTCCCTCCTCCATCCCTGGGCCAAATAATCATATATCCCAGGCTCGAGAGGCAGTTGGCCAGAACGCAAGGCTTTCTTGGCCTCATCTTCAGATATACGTTCACGATAACGAATTGTAGCAATGGTCAAATCGGCAAGTTCTCGAACAAATCTTCGCTTAAAATAATCGCCTGATCCGGATCGCTTAATCAGCTTGCTCCATTTTACGACCAGGCCCGATTTCGTATGACCATCCGGTTGTTTGTCCTCAACAAACTTCGATTTATCTTGAATAAGAACAAATATGGCCAATATTGGAATTGCTGACACAAAAACTGCCCAGATCATGACCTGTGGGATTGAATCCGTCATAAGATATGCTCGCCATATTGTTGCTAACACCCAAGGTGCCACATAATCTCGAACGAATCCAATAAGGAAAAAGGCCAATAGTCCGATTCCAAGAACAATGACGATCGCAAATAGTGGACGTCTTCTCATTATTTACCTATATACAGATTCCTGTTAATTAATAAACTGCTTACTCGTTAATATTCTAATGTTCTAATGTCCAGGCTTTTGATGTTGACAGCATTCTTGATCTTTTTTCTGTTAGCTGGGTTATGGCGGTCAAGCATTCGATGGCCTCGAACTCATCTTCTCTGTGAGACTCCCGTGCACCATAGCGAACGCTCTCAAATAATTTTGTAAGGCGATGAGCATGCCATCCAGAAATACCCAGCCTTTCAAGCTGTTGGGCGAATTCCCGGGCTGTCATTGATTCTTTCCGTACGATACGACGATGCTCACGAAGAACCACACACATCCTATAATAACATTCGATGATCGTATTTTTGTAATCGGCCCCTGCCTTAAGTTGGTCGATTGTAACCTGTGCCTCATTGGCAATTCGCCCCAATGATCGGGCCTGTGACTTACGCCAAACGAGGTAAGAAAGTAGAAAAATAAGCGATAAAGCCAATACCCCGATAATAAAGGCTGTTAGGGCTGTTGGATTTGTTATCCAGGCTGGCACATCAGGGGGATTTTCAAACAAATTAGAGCCCGCTTGATTAAAGTTTTCCAACTGGATCCGGTTAAGAAGATACAATATTACTACTAGCATCGCGACCAAGGGCACGACCCGCTTAATCTCATTAAATAGAGTTTTGCGGATTTCAGGAGAGAATAGGGCCATCATAATCGCCATCGGAATAAATATTACGCCAACAATAGATAAAACTTGCCAGAGCGCCTCCGGCAGCTCAGGAAGACGGTTTAGAAATTCACCGGCCGTGCTCCGGGAAGCCTTTCCTTCATCACCATCGTAGTCATACAGGCGCCATTCCGAACTCAACTCCATGTTAGATACCGCCGTCGACAGGGTAATAACACCAATGAGAGAGACAACAAGAAATAATAATGCCCAATTTCTTCGCTTCTGAGTCAAATAACTGCTCCAGAAGCCACTGCTTTGTGATCGCGCTCCATCTTAATTCTCAATGTGATGCGAATTGTGGACGGATTCTTGATTGATCTGAATCAACCTGGCGCTTTTGAGAAGCTGCGATAATTTCCTCCAGAGAATCAACTGCTTCTCGAATTTCGCCTTCCGATGCTTCATGCCGGCCGTAACGAACGCTCTCGAACAACCGTGTTAAGCGGTGTACCGAATTAGTTGGCAGCCCCGAATCAGTTAACGCTGATTCAAATTCCCTGGGCGTCATTCCTTCTTCTCTAACAATTCCCATGCTCTTGCGTAATCCCTGGCTCATTTCGAAATAACAACGCAAAACAGCATCTCGCAAATCACCGCCAGATCGGATATTCGCCAGGGCTGCTTCAGCTTCGGCCGCGATCATATCTAGAGTTCGATTATCTTTTTGCCAGGGCCTACGAATAATAAATATGACAACTGCCACGGCAATAACCGCTATGCCAACAGCTACAATTACACTGATCGAATCGAGCCAATCAGGTGGATTATTCAGTAAATCAGCATCGATCCTAACCTCTTGTAACGCTGGTGGACGTGTTTCTTCCTCGGTAGTTTCCTGTGGTGGATTGCCATATTGAGAATACAAATAAATCAATCCAATAATTGAAGCGGTGAACAGACCAAGCACCAGCAGCGTAGCCCGAATTTGTTTCCATCGAACCGCAGCGAAAAGGATGAAAAGAGCAAGACCACCCAACAGTAGGATCGTGGTTACGTTCAGTGGATCCACAAAAACGGGCGCCGGTTCTGGCGCTTCCTTGTCCTCTAATATTAACTGTGTCTCCTCGATTGGCTCCATTATTATCTGGCCTGTCTGCAAATCGAGATTCGACATACCGCCAGCTAGAATTATCAAAGCTACCGCCCCTAAACCTAGGTAAATAAGTAATCGAAACCGCTTCGCCTGCTCCACATTCAACATATTAACTAATCCGAATTCATCGCTACTAATATTTTACACTATGTTTGCAGAAAACCTGCCACCTGAGAACTTGTCATACCTGCGAAGGTATCCATCTTCCCAGCCAGAGTGGATTCCCGCCTGCGCGGGAATAACAAGCAAAAAGTGCAAACATAGTGATTTTACCTGCTTGCCAGTCAATGTGTTTGGCCTAACCCTAAAGTGAGCGGCCTGAAATATTTTCCAACTAAATTCATCATCTGTCTAATTATGGCATCGGATCTACTCCAAGGGTGTAGTAAATAATACTTCTTCTCACTTATAGCCCAAAACTGGCTCCACTGAAAAAACTCAGATAACGTCTATGTCACAGATTTTTCTCCAGAGAAACTTTGCGCCTAGTAGCCGTTATAACCTCCCCCACCTATTAGGTGTCCGCGTAGGCGGGTATCCAGGAATGACCAATACCGAGAATCAATGAAAAACGGACAAGACGAGTTCTTCTTCGATTAAGTTGACTTTTATCACGGTTCCTTTGCGTGAGCTTTTCTAGCAGAATCAAATCATATTTTACACAAGAATACAAAAGTATCAATTTGGTGTACTTTTGGTGACATTTTGTGCTTGACAGCAAAGCCTTTGTCACTAAGATCGGCTTAGAAGGACTTTTGTTCATTTGGTTGAGCGAGGAGTAAACTTCAGTGGCCCAATATCTGGTAAGAAGAATTTTCTCCGGGCTTATTGCGTTTCTAATCTTTACACTTATCGTTTTCTTCGCCTTTAATCTTTTAGCTCCCTATGACTATGTAACCACTATCTCATTAGGGTTGGCCGGAAACGAAGCTAGAGAAGCTCTAAGAAACGAATTGGGACTCAATCTCCCTTTATGGCAGCAATATTTTCATTGGATAAGCAGTCTTGCGCAAGGGAATCTTGGCTACGAATTCACCCTATTTGGCCAAGGGCGTCCGGTTGCGGAAATTTTTAAAGATTCCATACCATCGACCCTACTTGTTTTTGTAACCAGTGCCTTTTTAGCATTTTGGATAGGTGTCTATTTAGGAAAGGTTACGGGGTGGAAGCCAAAGAAAGGCACTTCTGGTCCGATTACTGTCGGATCAATTGCTCTTTATACTGCTTTTCCCCCATGGTTGGCTTTCTTGATGATCTTCCTTCTTGTTGACAATCTTGGGTGGGCGCCGGCAAATTCTAACCTCTTGGTGAATCCTATTTGGCGTGAAGCTCGCTATTCTATTCCGAAAGTCATGCTCTTTATGGTGGGTAGTTTCTTTGCTGTGGTCCTGGTTATAGTTGTATTCAGCTGGTTACTTCGTAAATATACCGGTCGAACCCTGCCATCATTTATTTCGATTCTGATATTTATTGGCGGAGTGTATCTCATATGGCTAGCTCTAGGAATCGTCACCCATTCTCTGGATATCATGCGCATTGCCCTGATACCATTCTTAACGTTTTTACTATTGGCCTTTGGAGATACCATGCTCATCATGCAGTCTGGAATGCGAGACGTTAAGCATGAACCTTACATCCAGCTGGCTAGAGGCATTGGTGTTCCCGAAAAGCGGATTCGTGATAAACATGCCTCTCGAAACGCTATGCTGCCTGTCTTTAGCCGTTTCGTCGTCAACTTACCCTACCTTCTCACGGCCGCTGTAATTATCGAACAAACCACCGGCTGGCGAGGTATGGGCCAGGTTATGTTTGACACCGTTTATAATCAGAATAGTTATGTGTACATGGGAATATTAGTCGTCGTCGGCATCATAGCCCTTATTACCAGGCTGGCTTTAGATATTGTTTATGCATTCCTGGATCCGCGAATTCGATATGGACAAAATAACGTCTGATGAACCAGCAGAACAGCGTACCGGCATTTCAAGAAATGAGTTCTCTCGAGCGGAGACGCCAGCATTGGGCGGCGTCTTACCGGCGCTTTCGCGGCTCCTGGAAAATATTTTCACAAAACAAGGTGGCTGTTCTGGGCCTGGTTATATTGATCATATTTGGCTCCCTGCCGGTTATCCACGTGATATTAAGATCCAGCGCCTGGGAAGGTAAGCTGTACGATCCTGTCTACGGCTTCGATATGGACAGCGCGCCACATCCGTCGCCTCCTAGTTGGATCCCTGCCAACCTTCTTGCGGAAGATAACGTTCATCGGGTTGACCGAAATCGGCCATCATTCGTTCACCTATTAGGTACAGACACTTTGGGCCGCGATGTGTTGAGCATCCTAATGGCATCAACGCTGAATACCCTCTTAGTCGGTTTATCTGCTGCCCTAACAACGGCCGTCATCGGTCTTTCTGTCGCTTCATTATCAGCCTATTACCGGGGCTGGGTCGATGGCTTTTTTACTCATATTTCTGATGCCTTTTTACTTCTTCCAGCGCCGATATTTATGATCGCGGTGGGCGTATATTTACAGTCACAGCGGACAATATTTACTGAGATAGCTTATATGTTCCTTGGTGGTGAACCCCTAAATAATGAATTAAAAAGGGTAATACAACCTGTCGAGTTTGGCATTATATACGGCATTATTGCAGGAGCTGGTGGTGCGGCAATCGTCTTACGCTCCCACGGTCTGAAGACGATCGCGATGTCTTTTGTGGAAGCATCGCGCGTAGCCGGCGCCAGGGCAACCCACATCATATTTAAACACCTGGTTCCCCATATGATTCCACTGGCTGGCGTTTATATGCTCGTGGTCGTCACCGGCGCTGTAGTTGCTGATGGCTTCCTGTCCTTCTTTGGCTTGAATCCCAATCCCTTAAACTGGGGCACCATGATTTACAATGCTCGAGTTTATAGTGGCGTAAATAATGAGATACCCTGGTACTCACTCATGGCGCCTGCTCTGGCTATCTCTTTGTTCGCGGCCGCCTTCTACATGATCTCCCGGGGAATCCATGAGGTAGTTGAACCCCGCCTTCGTGATGAGCCCGTAGCTCAAGACAGGTTCGGCATCAAGCGGTCACCCTGGTACCAACGTTTATCAAGACTCGAAGCCGTGGTTGGTTTTCTGGCTGTCATTGCTTTAATTCTTTTAGTCACAGTAATATTTGTGGTCATTCTGCCCAGATTCTGAATCTCCAATTACATATTTATTGCAATAAAAAAAAGCAAGCCTATTACTTCACTACTCCCGCCGATAACCTTGCCGCTACCGGAAATGCCTGGCACTCCTCACTGGGGCCTTAAATACTCCAGTGGCATACAGGAGTGCCAGGCATTTGGTCAGGAAATTCGCCAACCTATTACCCCCATGAATTACCAGGCCCGCCGATCACCTTGTCTTGCCAGAATTGCCTGGCACTCTACATTGATGCCTAAAATACACCAATGACATGCAGGAGTGCCAGGCATTTGGTTAGGAAATTGGCCAACCTATTACCCCCATGAATTACCAGGCCCGCCGATCACCTTGTCGTTGCCGGAAGTGCCTGGCACTCCTCCCTGGCGCCTAAATTACTCCAGTGACATGCAGGAGTGCCAGGCACTTTGCTAAGAAAACGTAACTCTAAAAAAATTTTCCAGGCCTGCTGATCACCTTGTCGCTGCCAGAAATGCCTGGCACTCCACATTGATGCCTAAAATACACCAATAACATGCGGGAGTGCCAGGCATTTAGCTGTGAAAACGTATGCAATTAGACCTTGTAGCAGGCTACAAAGTGATTGCCGCCTTTATCTTCTATCGGCGGATGGGGGTTGTCTCGGCAGAAGTCATCTGCGATTGGACAGCGGGGATAAAATCTGCATCTTGGCGGCGGGTCGATTGGGGCGCTGATGCCGCCTTTAATGGGTATCGTCTTGCGATTGTAGCGAGGATCCGGAACAGGCACGGCCGAGACCAACGCTTTTGTATAAGGATGTTGGGGTCTATGTAGTAAATCTTCAGTTGGAGCAAGCTCGACGATTTTGCCCAAGTACATCACCGCGATTCGTTCGGTCATGTAGCGGGCTACGGCCAAATCGTGGGTAATATAAAGATAACTAACCCCCATCTCATCCGCTAACTCAGTCATCAGATTCATCACGCCGGTGCGGATGGAAACATCCAACATCGAGGTTGGCTCATCAGCAGCGACAAAAATGGGATCAATGATGAGGGCTCGCGCTATGGCAACTCTCTGGCGCTGGCCACCCGATAATTCATGCGGGAAGCGAAAGATAAAGCTTGATGCCGGCGTGAGACCTACACGCTCCAGGAGTGCGACCACTCTCTCTTCCTTCTCCTGGTATGTCCCCATGCCCTGTACCTGAAGAGGTTCAGCAACCGTGTCAAAAATTGTACGGCGTGGATTCAAAGATTCAAATGGATCCTGAAATATCATCTGGACACGCCGTCGAAATTCCTTCATCGACTTACCCTTTCGGTGGGCTATATCGGTCAGTTCGTTTTCATAATTTCTGATATAGATATGTCCGTCCGTCGGCGTATGCAAGCGAACCAATAACTTTCCTGTCGTTGTTTTGCCACACCCTGACTCACCTACCAGGCTAAGGGATTCACCACGATAAATCTCAAAATTGATTTTATCAACAGCGTGTATGTAGCTTTTCGATCTGGAAAAAATCCCCTTTTCAACCAAGAATAGCTTGGTTAGCCCCTCTGCTTTTACAAGGACGTTGCTGTTGTCTTCGCTCATTGGATAACCTCCATTGGGTTCCAGCAAGCTGCAAAGTGGTTGGGGTGTTTTTCCTCCAATGGGGGCTGCTGCTCTCTGCATATTTCAATAGCGTTCGGACATCGCGGGTGAAAACGACAGCCCGTTGGCGGATCCAATAAATCAGGAGGTTCACCAGGAATTGTAAACAACTCATGCTTTTCTCCGGTAATACTGGGAAAAGCAGACATCAGGGCATATGTGTAAGGATGGCGAGGGCGTTCAAATATCGAAACTGAATCGGCGATTTCAGCCATCCGACCGGCGTACATGACACCGATTCGCTCAGCGACTTCGGCAATAACGGCAATATCATGGGAGATATATATCATGCTCATGCCGAGTTGGTCTTGAATCATCCGAAGCTGTTTCAGTATCCTATCTTGAACAATAACGTCCAACGCTGTCGTCGGTTCGTCTGCGATGATAATATCCGGATTGCAGGATAAGGCCATGGCGATGATAGCCCGCTGTCGCATGCCGCCGCTGTATTCGTGTGGGTAGCGATCCATCAATGGCGGATCAAGCCCAACCATCTCAAAGAGCTGGGCCACGCGATCCCGCCCCTGTTCTCGAGTGACCACACCCCAGTGAACGTTCAACGCTTCTATAATTTGATCGCCAACCCGATAAACAGGATTGAGGGCATTCATAGCTGCCTGGAATACCATTGATATGCGATTCCATCGCACTTTGTTCATATCTGGTTCAGATAACGATAGGAGGTCAATATCCCCCAACCAGACGCTTCCACCTCTAAAATGACCATTGTCCGGTAATAACCGGAGCAAAGATATGGCGATCGATGTCTTTCCGCAGCCGGATTCACCTACTATTCCAATAGATTCTCCCTCAGCCAGTGAAAAGGATACTTTGTCCACGGCAGACACATCCCCTTTGCGGGTTGTGTAATTCATGGTCAAGTCTTCGACAGAGAGCAATGCCTGTGCCATTAATTCATCTCCCAACTTCCCGAGCTATTAATAAGCCCAGCAGCTTATTTATAAATTGTGTCCCCAACTACCGCTTGTTAACGACGTCTCAATCTGGGGTTAACCACCTCATCTAAGGCGCGCCCGACTAAATAGAAAGCGGCCGAAAGTAAGGTAATCGACAAACTGGCAGGGACTAACAAATACCAGGCGTCAAAGCGCAGCAAATATCCAAAGTTCTGGGTGACGTTTATCATGAGCCCCCAGCTCATCTCGATCTCTGTCAGCCCAAAAAACGAAAGAACTGCTTCTGCGAAAATAGCGCCTGTTACAATGAACATCATGTAGAGTAGTGAGATCGGCAGTAAATTGGGTACCATGTGCCGGAGAATGATATGTGCGTTGCTGCCTCCAGCAACCCTGGCAGCTTCAATATAGGGCTTAACCTTCACGGTCAGCGCCTGTGATTTTATAACGATAGTCGTTCCCCCAAAGCCCGCTAATATGCCGATCACGATCGCTAGCTCGAGCATGCCGACGCTAATCAACGCACCAAGGACAATAAGGATGGCTATGAAAGGCACCATAATCATCAGGTCAGCCAGGCGCATTAGGACGGTATCAACGATACCTCCATAAAATGCTGCCAGAGCTCCAACTGTCGTTGCGATCACCACAGTAATAACCGCTGCTAACAATCCAAGTCCAAATTCATACCGGGTGCTAAAACTTAGCTGGCTAAGGACATCTCGTCCTAAGGGATCGGTACCTAAGAGATGCCGGGCGGATGGTGGTGACGGATGCACAGCGATCGTTATGTCGTGCCCGCCAATCGGGTCAAATACGCCTTTTTCATCAGCCCATATCGTGTTCATCATAATCGGCTGAGCCAAGGCAAGTAGACCAAAAAAGACAATAACCACCAGGCCAACGACCCCTATTCGATTCTCGATGAAGAGGGCCCAATTACTCCTAACGCTCTTGCTAAATAATCTCAGACGTACTCGCCAGAGCGGGATATGTTCGAACTCGTCAGTCGCTGTTACAGCCGTGTTCTTGGTTGTCATCGCTTTCTCCTGCTGATCAGACCAAGCATCCAGTACCTGTTCACCTAATTAATAAAATTGTTCAAGGATGATGGGATAATGGGGTCCGCGGTGCTAAAACTAACCAATCCTCCTATCCCATTTTACGCTACGCTAAGGATTGTCACAACTACCACAATTAACTGCCGGCATCACGCCTTTCTAGTTTCACTTTTAGTATCTGATCCTTGGATCAAGGAATACATATCCTATGTCAGCCACTAAGTGGCTTACCAGGGTGAGGACACCGATTACCGTTAAAGCTCCCATGGCCAACGGGACGTCATTGACTAAAGAGGCATTTAACAATGTTCGGCCAAGTCCAGGCCAGGAGAAGATCGCTTCGGTTATGATTCCGCCGCCTACTGCCGCGCCGATAGCGAATACAAGACCTGTCCAGAGCGGCAGCAGCGCATTGCGGGCCGCATGTTTATCCCTGATCACATTATCCGGCAAACCCTTGGCCCTTGCCGACAATATATAATCTTCCCGCACTGTCTCCAACATGCTTGTGCGCATCAAGAGCATTGACCCTCCAAATGCAACTAAAGTTAGAGTCAAAACGGGCAAGATCGTATGTTTGGTAATATCCCAGGCTAGCTCGCCAATGCCGCTTGAGGACCAATAGAAAATGACTCCAGCGAATGGCAGAACAATGCTGGCAATACGAATAAGTTTTCGATACCGGTGTTCCACCCTTGAGGATATCAAGAAACCAATAAAAGCAACAACTATAATGAGAAGGGCTGACCAAATAAGCTGCAAAAAGACACTATTTGCCGTTACCTCGGCATTGAGCCATTTCAGAGGATCCAAGAATTTGCCGGCCGGCAGCAAATCCAGGTAAACAGCAAAAAGCCAGATCATCATCAGTGCAAACCAGGGAAGGAACACAGTATACAGCGTGACACCCACCAGCGTGGCCCCATATTCCACGAAGCCACCTCGTCGCCATGCCAGGTATTTTCCGGTTACATAACCGGCCCAATAGGAGAGAGCAACTGCTGAAACAAATAAGACAAGGGTACGAGGCAGCCGCTCAACGATAATTTCGCTTACCGCTCTGGGATATTGTGAGAAGGAAACCCCTAAATTTCCACGATAGAAATTACCGACATAACTGATAAATCTTTCGACTGGTGGTCTGTCCAGTCCTAGTTCGGCTCTCAATCGATCCCGCTCCGCCGGGGGTATATCGGGATTTCCGGTCAAGAGATCGGCGATGTCGATGGGTTGAAGTTCAAGGAGAGCAAAGGTCGCCGCCTGAAATAGTAACAGGGTTATCATCATTTGGATAATGCGCTTTCCCACGTAAGCCCACATTTTTGCGCTCCTTTTGAGGTGAAAGAATAGGAGCGGGTAGGTTATCACACCTTACCCGCTCCCACCAGTTATTTCAGGTTCATAAATGAACCATCAGTTCTTATTGAGATGTTTTTACCTGCGCGTCAGTCTGGAAGCCTGCGACATCGGGGAAACCACCAAGGGTTTCAGTATAAGGTAGTTCAACGGTGTCCCGAATCAGGTCAATGGCTTGACGGTAGAAGAGCGGAATGTAAGGCCGGCCTAGCGCCAGAGCCGATTGCAGCTCCTTAGCCTGTGCCTGTGCCTTCACAACATCTGTCTCAGCCAAGAACTCGTCACAGAGGGCATCATATTCTGGATTATTGTAACCCGGTGTGTTGTAGTTCCCCGAAACAGCCGTATCGTTCCGGCTGTGGAAGAAATCGCACAGATAGTCAGGATAAATGGTCAGACTCCAACCAAGGATGTACATGTCGAAGTTGGCTTCCTCGAAGACCGGGCCCAGAATGGTGTTAAAGCCAGTGAGCTCGGATTCCACGGGGATGCCAATCTCGCGCATCCACTCAGTTATCCACTGGTTGAAGCTGGCCCGCTGCGGATCGTAGGCGGGTCCAGGACCAAGGATAACAAACGGTTCGATTAAGGCGCCATCAGGGCCGCGAAGACCTTCGCCAGCGACAATGTTCTCAGCAGTAGGATCTTCCTGATCCCACTCGGGTTTCTGGTCCCAGGTGTAGCCAGCGCCCTCAAGGGCTGCGATGGCATTGTTTAGTCGCTCAGTTCGTGATAGACCCACTGTGGGCGTCTCGATCTCTTCGTTGTACCAAAAGGCATTGCCCGGGGGCACAACTGAGTAAGCTGGGATAATCGACCCCTGCAGGACGCTTTCAGCAACGAATTCTTTATCGATCAGCCAATCGACTGCCTCTTGAAAAGCAGGATCGCCGAAGGGTTGCTTACGCATGTTGAAGGCCAGGTAAAACAACCCGTTGTCGGCATTGACGTAGGTCTTGACGCCTTCACCTTGCTCGGCCTGTTCACGAAGACCTCGAGCAAGGCTGAGCGGGTTCAATACGTAATCCAAATCGCCGTTGGCCATCGCCAGGAAGGCCGCTGATTGGTCACCGTACAAAGTGAAGATAACATTATCAACGTACGGTCCAGAGACGAATCGCAGCGTTTCCTCACCGGAACCATCGCCGTAAAGCTGGAGCGTCTGTCCATCGGCCGTTGTGATTGTCCAGGCGCCATCATCAGTCTCGACGATCTCTGCACCTTTGAAAAAGTAGTTCGGATTTGCAGTACGTTGTACAAAGGCGCCTTCTTCCCAGGTATCGGTGGTATAGCCACCGGCAGTTGGTGCGCCAGTTGCGTCTGCCCCGTTCAGAGTCGTTCGAGCGTTCTCAAAGGCCTCAGAGAAAGCATCCATCTCAGCCAGATAAGGCTCGCAAGTCGCCGCATCAGCTTCACTTAACTCTTCAGCGCTGCAGTCCTCCACGCCTTCAGGAGCTACAGGTTCTTCCAGTCCCTCGATAAAGGCCATGGCTTCGGCGACGGCATCGCTCCAGAAGTGTTCGGGCAAAATAGGGGCCTGAGCCACACCATACTGCCATTGGGCTAATCCTGGTACGTCGGTGAAGAAGAACTTCACTGTGTAATCATCAATCACCTCAACGCTATCCAAGACCTCTGGTTTACAAGCATTGGCCCAATTCTGGGTCAATTTCATATCCAAACAGGTATTCAAGGTGAAGCCGACATCGTTGGCGGTGATGGGTTCACCATCGCTCCAAACGGCATCGGTCCTCATGGCCACGGTGATGGTCCAGAAGTCGCCTTCCTGTACCGGTTCCGGTGGCAAATCAGCCGCAAGCGAAGGAACGAAATCAAATCGCTGGTCAGAAAGAGTATAGAGAGAACCAGCTTGCCCACTTAACACATATTGTGTCCAAACTGAGCTTCCTGGTCCAAGGTAGTTCCAATAGTTTAAGGATACGGGATCCTCAAAGATACCGATACGGTATACGTCAGCCGGAGCGCCTTCCGCAGGAGCTTCCTCTACCGGTTCAACTTCAACTTCTTCTACGACAATACGGGTGACCTCAACCTCGACCACCTGCGGTTCACCCTCTACCTCGACCACCTCGGTCACGGTTTCGGTAACGACCCGGGTCACTTCCACGACCTCCGGTTCAGCACCACCGCAGGCAGCCAGGATAAAGGCCAACGCAACGAGTGCAGCGGTTAAGGTTAACCATTTCTTAGACATTTTTCTCCTCCGTACTTCTATTTAATTTGAAGTAACAAAACGAACATTCAACAGTAAATAGTTTTTATACTCGAATATTGATAATTATTGGGACCTACCACCTCCTTGGGGGACAAAGGGCTGCCCGTCTCGTAGCGCGCAAAAGGATGATGAAAAGTTGGCGATGCGCACCAAGATGCGGGCAAGGGGTTGCATGGCATAAATGTCAAACGAGTTGAAATTCCGTGACTTATTCAACACGCATCCATTATACAGCGGATTGTATCGGAGTCAAAAAAGTGACATATTAGTGACATAATCGGTTATCGACCTCCCCTATTCCCCTCATTTATGTCTATCTTCGCTATATTCCAAAGCGAAGAATTTTGTGTTGGATCTAGAACAAAACCGCTAACCTCAGGCGATGTAGCGGCCAACTTCAATCGTAAAAATAGGGGAATAATCGGCAGCTGCTCCGTCCAGATTCGCAGCGCCTCCCGATGAAAACCTTCATATTCATCCGTCCCAGGCAAGGCATCGAGAGCGGCCTGGCAGGCCTCGTCAAATGAACTGCTACTAAAACCCGTTTGATTATTATAGGTTCGATTCCAATTATTCTCCGGTCCAGGTGTCTCCGAGGACAAATATAAGGAGCAGTTGGGTTCGATGCTGATCAGCCAGGGAAATTCAGCCAGATCAAAACGCCTGCCGAACAACGGACTATCAGGTCCATTAGTGTAGTAAATATCAACGTCGACTGATTTTATCAATACTTCGACGCCACAGAAGGCCAGGTCCTCCTTGAAAGCGTTGGCTATTTGCAGGCCGGTACTGTTGCCAAGAGCGACCAGAAGCTCAACTTGAAATTGGCCGCCAAGCCGGGGATCGTTGCGAAGGCCATCTTCGTCGAAATCCAGAAAACCGGCCTCGTCTAATAGCGTGTTGGCTGAATCCACATCGTATGGCCAGATCACGGCATCCTTCGGGAAAAGCGGGTGGTTGTTTGGCACATAGGCATTGATTAACTGGGACTGGCCATAGAGAAAATCGTCTAGTATCGCCTGGCGGTCAGTACACATGAGAAAAGCCTGCCGGACAAGCGGATTTTCAAACCAATCCGGCCGTTCGGTCTCATATTCCTTGACGG
>BTQB01000021.1:0-17138 GCA_036985655.1 Anaerolineae bacterium
TTTTTCGCGCCCACACCGATCCTTTAGAAAGCAATACAAGGTTAAATGTCCTCTTCCTCGATTAAATCGTCAACTTCAATGTCGTCAACTTCAATGTCGTCAACTTCAATGTCGTCAACTTTAACGTCGTCAACTTCTATGTCATCAATGTCGCCGAACTCTTCCCATTCTGGTCGACGACGTCTGCTTTTCCGCTTACGCTTAGCAACGACCTTTCCCTGCTTCTCGTCGAAAATCAGCTCTCGTTTTTGTCTTCCGGTTTTATCAATTTCGCCAGGCTCCAGTACTTGAGCTTTTTCAGGAGACACTACGACAATCTTTTTCTTTTTAGGTTTTCCTTCAACTTTTTTGACATCAACCAGTGAAACACCGAGGTCATCGATATCTGGTATTGGTGCTGCAAGTTCCTCAACCGCAGCTTCCTCTGGAATGATCTTATCAGCCAGTTCAGGTTCTGCGATTTCTTCTAACTCAACTGCTTCATCAGGCGCAACCCCAGCCTCGGGGATAACTTCTGGCTCTTCTTCAACAGCCTCAATATCGTCAATAGAATCTGTCGATTCAATTGGGAGTTCGCCGGCATCAATGGCAACATCAACTTCAACTATCTCTTCCGGTTCAGGCGGTGTGTAATTTTCAACAGCCGTTTTAACCTCATCCAACGCCTTTTGCCCAAAGCCAGGAATCTCGAGCAGAGTTTCCTCACCCAGGATAGTAAACATCAATATATCACCAAGTGTCCTGATATAGTTGCCAGTCAGCAGACCCTGGACACGGGTGGACAATTCTAATTCATCAAGAGGAACATTCCAGGCATATGCCGGAACGTCTTTTCTTGCTTCTGCTCTCGCCCTGTTAATCTTTTCATATTCGTTAGCACGGACTGCTGTAATTCGACCTTCGATGCCCGATACAAGACGGTTGAGGATCATATAATCTTCAGAAGTAATTGGCCGGTTGGCCTCTTTTTTGGCCAAGACAAGCTCAACTTGGCCAACAATATCCTTATTTTGGACAATGGCTGGATCTGCAGCTTTATTATTCAAATTTTTCAAAGATTCAGAGGCCGCCTCTGTGAGGCTCTTAATGTCAATCCGCCAACCGGTGAGTTTGGCGGCTAGTCGGGCGTTTTGACCTTCTCTACCAATCGCCAGAGAAAGTTGGTCGTCAGGCACGATCACAACTGCAGTCTTTCCTTCATCAGGGTGATCCTCAAGATAAACTTGGGAAACCCGGGCTGGGCTCAGAGCTTTGGCAATAAATGTTGTTTGATCCGGATCCCATTCGATCACATCAATTTTTTCATCATTTAATTCGCGCACGATGCTCTGAATTCGAACACCTCTCATGCCCACACAGGCGCCCACCGGATCTATCCCAGGCTGCATGGCCAGCACCGCCACCTTAGACCGAGCTCCTGCCTCTCGAGCAATACTTTTAATATCTACCTGACCGTTATATATTTCAGGAACCTCTAACTCCAATAGGCGTCGAAGTAAATTGCGATGATTTCTACTGACGATAATCTGCGGGCCACGGTTGGTGCGACGCACTTCTAGTACATAAACTCTGATCTTGTCGTGAGCCCTGTATCTCTCCCGGGGCACCTGTTGGCTTCGTGGTAATACTGCCTCAGTTCGGCCAAGGCCAATGGTGATATTTTGTCCGGTTACGCTCTGAACAGTGCCGTTAACAATTTCACCTTCTCTAGCGGAGAAATCTTCATAGAGCATTTCTCGTTCTGCTTCGCGAACCTTCTGTAATATAACCTGTTTAGCTGTCTGAGCAGCGATGCGACCGAAATTCTCAGGAGTGCTTACAACCATGACCGTATCGCCATAATCAGCTTCATCATAGCCAGCTTGTTTGGCGACAGGCATCATCACTTCAGTTCTTGAATCGATGATATACTCGACAATCTCTTTCTCGGCATAGATCGTTGGCTCACCGGTTCTTTCGTCGATATCCACACTTACTTCTTGCGTGTTGCTCACGTTAGTGTTACGACGATATGCCGAGATCAATGCGGTTTTTAATGCCTCGATGACCACATCCTTTGGCAGGCCACGAGCTTCGCATATCTCATTAAAAGCTAACATAAATTCGCTTTTCATTATTTTTTCCAGATCTACCGAAATATTTTCCTATATAGAAAACAAAAAAGTGGGATCAGCCCACTTTCTATGCGCCATTGGTTATTCACCAAAGCGCTCACCCGATGAAACTATCAAACGCCGAATAATTATATCACGGGCAAATAGCTGTCGCAATAGACCCCCTGAAATCCGGGAGTTGTCTCTTTCCTTTCTATTGTTTGACTCGCTATGGGGCAAGACATAAAATCCGAACTTGGTAATTAGCTTGATCCAGGGAGAGAAGAATGGATATTTTTGAAAAGTGCGGTAAGTTCACAAGAGCCCGTGAAGCAATTGAAGCCGGCATATATCCCTTCTTCTTACCTCTTGAAGACACAGAGGGAACAGAAGTAACAATTAATGGAAAGCGGGTCATAATGATCGGCTCTAATAATTACCTGGGTCTTACGACCCATCCCAAAGTCAGGGCAGCGGCAATTGAAGCAATTGAGCAGTTTGGAACAAGCTGCACAGGTTCGCGTTTTTTAAATGGTACGTTAAAACTTCATCAAGATCTTGAAACTCGATTGGCTGTCTTTGTCGGTAAGGATGCGGCCCTGGTTTTTAGTACCGGAATGCAAGTTAATCTAGGCGCTATCTCCGCTCTCATTGGCCAAAAAGATTTTGTCATAATCGACAAAGATAACCATGCTAGTATTGTCGATGGCTGTCGCCTTGGTCTTGGGCAGATGAAACGATATCGACATAATGATCTAAATCATCTGGAATCGATCTTGAAAGATCTGCCTGCCGATGCTGGTAAGATGGTGATTGTCGATGGCGTATTTAGCATGGGCGGTGATATTGCTGATTTACCCAATATTGTCCCCCTTTGCCAGAAATACGGAGCTCGCCTCTATGTAGATGATGCCCATTCGATGGGTGTCTTAGGAGGAGGACGGGGTACAGGGGCTCATTTTGGATTGACTGATGAGGTCGACCTCATTATGGGTACTTTTAGTAAATCATTTGCCTCAATTGGTGGATTTATAGCAGGTGATACTGATGTTATCCATTACATCCAGCATCACGCTCGATCCTTCATATTCAGCGCCAGTCTTCCAGCCTCTAATTTGATGGCTGCAATGGCTGCTCTTGATATCATGGAAAACGATCCCGAACACGTTAAACGCTTATGGAGAAACGGCGATAAGATGTTAGACGGGTTAAAAAGTCTGGGCTTCAATATCGGTAATACGAAAACGCCCATCATCCCCGTTATTATCGGTGAACTGGATCCGATGATTCTAACCTGGCATCTACTTCTTGAACGAGGTGTTTATACAAATCCAGTTATTCCACCAGCGGTCCCCCCTAATCAGACATTACTGAGAACAAGTTACATGGCGACGCATACTGAAGAACAGCTAGATACCGTTCTTGATGTATTTGCAGAGACCGGCCGCCAGCTTGGCTTGATTCCAAATTAATTAAGAGGATATTTATTCGCAGCTGTTGAGGCAGCTGGCCACTGAACTTCGTGCCCCTCAAGTCTGAAATAGGCCTAAGAATCCCCCCTAGGACTAAATACCGGAACCATTATCAAAGTTAATTCGTTAATATACATATGACGAACAGCTAAATAAAGCTGGAACTGTGTTGATCTTGGAAGGGATATAACCAGGAGTATCCAGCGTCAGGATTCCGTCACTAAGACGTCACCTAACCAACCAGCAAGATACCACTGAAGGAATTACATTAATCATTGACACTTTATTTTCTAAGATGGAAATTCTTCAGAACCATCTACTACAGAGAGGCCACACACATAACACTGATTACCTTCTCTTTAAACCTTCAGTAAATTAATTACCGTGATTCAAGATCAGCCAACGCAACCAGTAATCTATAATCTGAACGGGCCGAAGCCAAGGCGAGGCTGTGGCTGCCTCGGCCGATTGTTCCTTGTTCTAATCGCTTTTCTTGCGCTCCTGATATTTACAGGGGTCGTGATTACGGGCACGCTTGTTTATATGAATCTTTCGGGAGAAATTGAAGAAGGTATCACTGCCCTCGATGCTGCCCGCAGCCGTGAATCCTTTGAAACAACTCGAATAGTTGATCGGAATGGTCAATTGCTTTGGGAGATATTTGGAGAGGGCAAAAGGACAAAGATATCGATTGATGCGATCCCTGAGGAATTGGTGCAAGCCATCGTTGCCACTGAAGATGACACATTTTACGAGAATATAGGCCTGGATGCCCCCTCACTGTTGGCGGCTCTTTTTGCAAATCTGAGGAATCCGGGGGATCGACCGAAGGGCGGGAGTACGATAACCCAACAGCTGGTTCGCCACATAGCCTTTGACTACGAAGAACGAACCTCGGTTAGTTACAATCGAAAAACAAAGGAAGTTATCCTGGCCTGGATTATGAATCGCAAATATTCCAAGGATGAGATATTAGAGATGTATCTCAACGAGATCTACTTCGGAAATCTGGCATATGGCGTGGAGGCGGCGGCTCAAACATACTTTGACAAATCTGCTGCTGGCTTAACTTTGGCTGAGTCGAGCCTTCTTGCCGGCCTGCCCCAGGGTCCTGTTGATCTTGATCCACTGACATCCCTTGATCGAGCTAAAGAAAGGCAATGGATAGTGTTAAACTTGATGATCGCTGAGAGGTACATTTCCAGGCCAGAAGCCGAAGAGGCCTACCTGGAACCCTTGATCTTTGCGCCACAAGAGGTCAGTCTGGAAGCCCCTCATTTTGCCATTTATGTGCGCCAGCTCCTTGAGGAGAAGTTTGGTCCCGATCAGGTGTCAAACGGCGGTCTGAGGGTTACTACTACCTTGGACATTAATTACCAGCATTTAGCTGAAATCCTGGCTAGACAGCATATAGCAGAGATTGGGCAGGAGCATAATATGACCAATGCAGCCCTGGTTGCCATGAAGCCCGGCACCGGTGAGATCTTGGCTATGCTGGGAAGCCTGGACTATCGTCAAGAGGCGATAGATGGCAATGTTAATATTGCGATAAGTGAACGACAGCCAGGAAGCGCCATTAAACCACTGACCTATGCAGCTGCCCTCTCTATCGAAGGAAGCGAAGGGGTACCCTGGACGGCGGCCGACATCTTATGGGATGTGCCAGTCACCTATGAACAGTATGACGGATCGGCTTACAAGCCCGTAAATTACGACGGCAAGCTCCACGGGCCAACACGACTGCGAGACGCCCTGGCCAACAGTTATAATATACCGGCCGTCTTGCTGCTGCAGGATATCGGCTTGCAAAAGCTAATAGATATTGCCTCAAAGATGGGGATTACCCGCTGGCAGCAGGATCCCGGCCGCTACGGACTGTCGCTAACTTTGGGAGGTGGAGAGGTTACGCCATTGGAGCTTACAGCCGCTTATTCAGTCTTCGCCAATGGGGGATACTATATCCCACCAGCTGCTATTCTAAAGGTAGAAGACAGTAGTGGTAGGGTTCTTTATGAGTATGATCCACCGTCACCGGAACAAGTTCTCGATTCTCGCATCGCCTTTCTTATAAGTGATATCCTGGATGATGATCGCGCTCGATGGCCAGCCATGGGGCGGACCAATCCACTGGATCTACCATTTCCCGCGGCGGTGAAAACGGGCACAACAAATGAATTTCGTGATAATTGGACGGTGGGCTACACGCCAGGACTTGCCCTTGGTGTCTGGACTGGAAATGCTGACAACAGCGAAATGATCAATATCAGTGGTCTTAGCGGTGCTGCGCCGCTTTGGTCTGAATACATGCAGTCTATTTATGGGGATTATGACCTTCGCGCTGTCCTGGGAAATGAAGATGCTCAACCCCCGACCGAATTCGTTCCACCTTCCGGGCTCGAGAAAAGGAATATTTGCGATCTATCGACCCTCACGATTGGGGTCGAAAGCTGTGAGATGGTGGATTCAGAATGGTTCATTGTCGGTAAAGATGATGAGAACAATAATCTTAGCGATCAATCTGAAGTGGTGGTGTGGAAAGAACTAGATCCGGCCGTCTGGCTCGTTCCAGCTCTACCACTACCGGTCATTCCGGAAGAAGAACAGATCGCTAGAAGCGAAGAAGGTCCGATACCTCAGCCATATTGCCACTTCGAAGAAGGCGAGGCGTTAATTCAACTGCCACTGGATGTGTTCGAAACCGTCTTTCTGTCACCACCGCGAAATCCCCAAAGTTTCAAATCCGCTCACGAGTGGGCGGCCGATCATGGTTTACCGATTCTTCCTCCCGAGATATGTAATGATGAACTATTGGCAGCTGCCCTGAATCCCGATGCGCCAGCGGTATGGCGGATTATCAGCCCCAAGCCGGGCGATTCCGTATCCGGCTTAACGCCGATCATTGGGACCGCGAGTTTTGATCCAGAAAAGGTTCAATTTTACAAGGTTGAACTTGGTTTAGGCGATCTTGAACACCCACAATGGGTTACGTTAGGGGAGATAAGCAACTCCCCCGTGGTTAATGGCACACTGGAAACGTTGCACGCTGACGCTCTTCCACCGGGCGACTATTTACTTCGGCTCATCATTGTTATGTGGGATGGGAATTATGCCGGTGAGCCGTATACAATAAAAATTTCACTGGAATAGCGTCAGAAATCAGAAGGCTACTGCATATGGCCTGCAAATTATGCCAGCCAATTACTTTTGTTAGCGAGCCTACATAAATACCCAACGATTGATTGTAGGCTGTTTAGATGATGGAACTTCAATTAATAATCTTACCAGCGGTAATAGTGGCAATCTCATTGTGGATGATTGCTAGGATTCACAAAGTTCGCGGACAACAGCAGCTATTTAGGCTAGGGATTTTGCCAATTCAAAGGCGAGAAGGGAGCGATATCAAAAAAACTGAGGTCTTCCTCCCCCAAGCAAACAGAGAATTTTTAGCGGAAGTGCAGGATCTTTTGGTAATTGGAGAGGATGGGTTCAAGCAGGTAAATCGTTATGAACTCCATTTGCTGAGAGTGAGTCCAGAGCAACTGCATCCTTTAATCGAAGCATTCTCGTTAACTGATTAAGACCCCTCGACCCAGCGAGCCACTCCACCAGCCAGAGCTGAATAGCGCAAGAGATACTATTTCTTGAATACGGAATTTCGGTATCCAAGAAACAGTGCGGGTTGCGATTTTCCATCAACAAGGTTAAAAGAATGTAAAGTCACGTTCTGGAAGATCGTTTTGCCAGCCAACAATAACCCCACTAACAGCGGGTCTAACATACCTGACACGACCATAAGATAGGCTACAATTAAATAGTAATCCATATCTGATTGTCCAGGATCACCATGACCAATTACTTCATTACTGTGGCCGGCAACATTGGCGTTGGAAAATCAACACTTGTTAAATTGCTATCAGATCGATTAAGCTGGGAGCCAATTTATGAGGTGGTAACGGAGAATCCTTATCTGGCTGATTTTTATCGCGACATGCGCCGTTGGAGTTTTCATTCTCAAGTTTATTTCCTATCAAGAAGGCTGCAGCAGCACCACGATTTGTTACAGCGAGACTCATCTGTGATCCAGGACCGGAGTGTTTATGAGGATGCTGAGGTTTTCGCTCGAAATCTATACCAGCAGGGGCACTTTAGCGAACGTGATTGGAATTGTTATCTAGAACTTTATAAAACATTAGCGCTTCTTCTCCGGCCGCCCGACCTGGTTGTTTATCTCAAGGCTTCTGTTCCAATGCTCCAACGCCGTATTCGCCATCGTGGTCGTGATTACGAGCAGGATATAGATGAAAATTACTTAGTTGAATTAAATGTGCTTTATGACCGTTGGGTATCTAGCTTCCGCCTGTGTCCAGTTCTCACGGTTGATACCGAAGGGCTGGATTATGTCCATCACGAGACTCACCTGGATCAAATCTGGCAGCGGATAGAGGATAGATTACAGGGCCAGGATTTCTTATCCCTTGAGTAACGGTTTTGTCGCCAATATAGTGATCGCTATTTCGCTGCTGAGCCATTTTCCCTTATTCCAATTCAGCCACCGATAATCTCCCAACACTTGACATGGTGCCTTAAACCTGTTATTATATTCATGCTACCCGGTTAACCGGATAATGTGGATAAATGGGATGAACGAGAAAGGACGATAAGGAGAATTATTGATGCCCGCGCCTGTACAAGATGTTTTTATAACCCCAGCCACATCTGTTATCCAATTGAGTCTTGGGCCAGCGATTAACGCCTTTCAAAGCCTGGCGTTACTGGCACAATCAGGAAAGATGTCGGGCTTGGGTGAATGGATTTACAAAACATATGCAGCCATGACAGCCGATGAAAAAGAGCGTCACCGGCTAGTCATGCACGGGCTCTTTTATGCGGCAAGACCGTCGAAGTCTTGGTCATCCTTTACAGATTATTTAACTTATCTGGAAACTGTGCCGCCTGAATCGCTCCAGGACAAATTGCTGGACGATTATGCCACATGCACTGAAAAGCGCAGCGACCAACGGCCTGTGATTTATGAAAAGAAGAAAGTGCTTTCGGATTTTCATTCATACCTGGCGTTCCTGAACCAATGTTTTGAATCTAAACAAATCGATGAGGATTTTGAGTCTCAAGCCTTTGGCTATATAAGCGATCCAGTGAAATTAAAAGAGCTCGTTGTTGACCATTTAAGGCATATGTGGGGCAAATACCTGCGGGAGGAATGGCAGCGGGTTCAGCCTATGCTGGACGAAGCGGTTCAAGCCTTTCGCCACGTTGACTACAGTGAAATGAGCAGGGACGATGCATTTGAGTTTATTACTACCCGAAAGATACCAGACGAGAGTTGGGAAGTGATCATTAACCAGGTCAATCAAATTACCTTTATCCCGTCAGCCCATATTGGACCTTATATTGGTCAGATTGAGATGGAAAATGGGGTTGGAATCATTTTTGGTGCACGCATGCCGGAGGGGGCCCACGATGTTGCTTCTGACTTAAGCCGTGCAGAGATCCTTGTTAGGCTAAGCGCCCTGGCCGATGACACCCGTCTTCAAATTCTTAGAACGATAGGCGAAGAAGGCGAGATGCGTTCACAGGATATCATGAAGGCGCTCAATTTAAGCCAATCGGCAACATCTCGTCACCTTAGCCAGTTAAATGCAACTGGTTATTTAATCGCCCGGCGCTGCCAAGGCGCTAAATGCTACCGGCTAAATGTCGACCGAATTGAAGATACACTTAATGCAGTATCAACTTACCTGGCTATCGATTAAGACTCATCGCCCCTTAATTGGGTTGAAGGAGTTAAGCTATGATGAGAAGGTCCAGAACGACAACTTATAAGAGCCATTGCTATGGTAATTCATTAAATAGCGCCTCGACCGAACGCGCAATTCAAACGAATCTTATCGGCTGCCCGCAGGTTCTATTTTTCTTTATGGGGCGTTTTTCTAACTCGCGGAGCTGGAAGTCAGCTGTAATGCTGGCCCTAAATAATGAGTGGTTTGACGATAACAACATTGTTGTCATCCTGGTGGGTGATTATAAACATCTTCTCCCGGCAACTCGCTTGGCTGCAGAGATGGAGCTCCCATTTTTGTTGTTAGCCGACCACGATGGGATTCTCTGGCGCCGATATGGCCGACCTGAGTTTAATACCCTCCAACCGAGAGATGCATACGTCTTGGTAGATCTCTGCGGACAGGTTCAATATTCCGTTCAAGAAAACCAATTTGGACAAAGAGTGGCAACGGAAAAACTAATTACCGCTGTCGATAAAAACAATAAAGAAGAGAGATGGCTCCAACAAACATCATAAATTATTTCACCCCAGGATTCGTCAATAACATCAGGCGACGCTTCCCCTAATTCATTTCATCCAGCCCAAGGAATTCTTCAATATTGCAAGCTGCGAACAAGGCGTCCTGGTCCTGTACCCAGCCAATTACCGTTTGGGGCCAGCCAGAACGATCGGTTAACGTTGGTGATGGAATAAGGCTGAAAGTCATCAGAGCATCATCCAGCTTTGAATCCTGTAAAATGAACTGCGCGGAATAAGGTACATTCCTCTTTGGGCTTGTTCCCATCCTTATTAAGTTCTCTCGAAATTCGAAGTCAAGCTCCGCCTGGCGGAAGTCATCATAGTGAAACAAGACAAGATCAACCTGGGCTTCGTTGCTGAAGGCATGGCCCAAGGCCATCAATTGGTAAGGCGAAACTGGCCAATTATTCAGCTGCTCAGTCGCAGCGTTGATTAATCTTCCTTTGTCCGAATTGCCGGCGCTATAATATTCGCAAGAAGCCAGACCGCGCTGCATCTCAACGGCCGCCATACCGACGAGCTGAAATGCCGCTCGTTTAACCAGCGGGTCATCACCGATGGCTGGAGATTGATCACGCATCGTATCAATTACCCTTTGAACGCTTTCAATAACTGGGGACATAATCAACAGGTCCTCATCAGGGAAGATAGCAATATTATGAATCGAGAGAGGGCTGATATTATACCATTCCACTTCTTCGGTTAAAGGCATGGAATATATGGTGACTCCTTCGTATATGACAGTCCTGAATTCACTCTCCAACAGAAGATTTACGAGTTCCTCCAGATCGAGGTTTGGGCGTACCCTTAATATATTCAAGTAATCCATCATACCGACGAATTGGGCTTCAGCTTCCCAGACAAGATCTGTACTATCCCATCCCCAAAGCTTAGCCTGGACATCAAAAAATTCCTTGTCCATTACGGCCGCAGCTTGATTCTTTGTAAGCACCTGGACCAAAAATCGCTTGCGATCAAGCATCTCGTACTCACTGGTCATCTCAGGCACCCGGTTGTGCCGCTTGAGCCGGCTCCAATGGGTAAATCTAAAGATATTGGCGTCATCCGGGACCAATGCCAGAGCGGTTTCAAGGTGTGTGTTTTCCTCCGATATTGGCATCGTGGGAAAAGGTTCCGGCGCGTTTCCGGTTGACGTGGTTTCTTCTTCCGGGACATTTTCAGAAGAAGAGTCTGTAGAAAATCCGCCGGGATCCCCGCTTCCAGCAGAATTATCAAATTCGGCCGAACTTTCGTCATCAGATAAGGACATATTTTCGGAAAAATCCTCTTGACCTCCTGAATCGTCGGGATTGCTTGCGGATGTATCTGCAACCAGCAACGAATTGTCATTGGCAGATTCAACCTCAATCTGTGACCCACCGCTATCAGCTGAGGAGGAGCTACAGGCAACGATGAGTCCAGCAAATAGTGCACCAAGAGCAAGCAGCATAACTCGGTGGGCAGATTTTTTAAGTAAATTCCGGGAGGTGAAGCTCACCGCCATAATTATCTCGCTCTTAAGTTGCTGCAGGCAAGGATGTTTTCATTATAGCCGAGTTCCACTATCTACGCCGCTGACCTCGATACTAACAGACAGGAAATCAGATTACAGAATATCTGTCACCTAAAATACGGTGTTAATTTTCAGCTTTAAATTCATATCCCTGGCCGCGAAATGCACTAATTCTGTCAGTAGATTGTGACAAATAGAATTTTTGTCTTGGTTTGGGCTCAAATAAAATGAAGTATATTGCGATTTATATCCGGATTTAAAGTTAAATACTCAATCGAAATGATCTTCGGCAAATACTGTTGAAATAGGGACTTTATGGCTATGCAGCATTGCCCCCAACATTACAAAGAACATTACCGCAATTTGCCTTTGCCCCTTTATTAAAAGCTGGACTCTTTTTGCCGTCTGATGAAGGTTGATCAGAAAGAGCACCCCTGGACACACAGGAGCCAGAACCATGCATCATGAGACGAAGCCGTTGACTATTTAGTACTCCCCCCTTACAAAAAGCTAGCCATTGAATCGATCGATTGTGTATAATATCAATAGTAACTAAATTAAGGTTTTGACATACCTAAATCTAGATATATATTACTGCTAATGGTGCAACCACTTCTTCTATTAATTGTATTTGCCTTGATTATATGGAGAGCATTCTGGCTGTTTCGGTCCCGGAAGAAGCTGTTCTGGCGAACCCAGCGAAGCAGAGCTTTTCGGCAGCGCATTCATCGAGAAGATGCCTTAAAGCATGTTTTACGTTCAGAAAATTACGGGAGCCCAGTAACTCTTGAAAGTTTAGCCGGGGCATTAGTGATTTCAACGTCTGAGGCAGTGGAGGTGTTGGGTTCCCTACAGCTTAAGCAGCTTGTACAGTTTGATGGGAGATCATTTCGATTATCCGCTGAAGGACGTGACTATGCCTTGCATGTTGTCCGAGCTCATCGTTTATGGGAAAGATATCTGGCCGATAAGACCGGTTATTCTGAGGAAGGTTGGCATGAACGGGCCAATCAGGCTGAACACCAATTAACTCCGGATAAAGCTGATGCTTTAGCCGCTGAACTCGGTTTTCCTACCCACGATCCCCATGGCGATCCAATTCCTACCTCCATTGGCAACCTGGTTCCCCATGTTGGTCAACCGCTAAATACGGTGGCAGCAAATACAACGGTTAAACTTGTTCACCTGGAAGATGAGCCAGTGGACCAGGTTGACACCTTATTCCTCTACCTCCGCATCGACCGGTTGATAGGCGCCGCCTGATAATAATCTTGCCAAGTATTGGCGTCCCTGTTTAACGCGGAAGGAGTGAACTCGCCAGGTACCGACAATGCCATAGGGGATGAAGAGCACAAGTAATACATAAACAAGTCCTAACAGAAAATTTGCACCTTCCCCAAACCACTTATCAAGATAAAACTGCAGCAAGCGAAATACAATGGCTCCAACATAAGCGCCGGTCAGAGTGCCAATACCGCCAATCAAGATTATTAGCAGGGCAGCGACTGTAAAGGCGAGGCTGGCAATATTGGGGCTAACTATAGGTTGGTGAATCGCATGAAGCCCGCCTGCTAAAGCAGCAGTTATCGAAGCGATAATGAGCACTACAAGTTTAAATGTGAAGGTGTTGTAGCCAAGCATGAGGGCTCGATCTTCATTGTCCCTGATGGCGATGCAGACTCGACCAGTTGGTGAATCCACAAAACGACGGTAGACGAGGTAAACGACCAAAGCAAAGCACAAACTAATAATATAGAGAACAAATCGTTCCTTGTTTGTATCCAAGAATGCAGGGGCAATTACACCTTGTAATCCCACATCAGCGCCAGTGTAATCCTTCAGCTCATTGGTCTTAACAACGATAAAAAAGACAGAGGCGAATCCCAGAGTAACCAGAGCAAAGGTAATCCCTTTCACTCTCGGTAAAACAACAGCGAAGAGCAGTGCTTGAATAACCCCTGCTACAACGACCAATCCTATTGTCGCCCATATTCCCAATCCCAGTTTTTTAAAGGCAATTCCGGTCACATATGCGCCTACAGCGAAGAACATGGCTTGACCAAAGGATAACAGACCGGTTACACCCAATATGAGATCATAGCTAATCGCGTAGACACCAAGAATGAATACTTCGATCATGAGTCCCTGGAGGAATTTAGCGTTTCCAGTCTCATTGTTTAATACCGCTGAAAAGGATTGGCCGTTAAGAAGAGCAACGATGAACGGAAAAGCCAACAAAATAAGAAAAACCGCTATCAAACCACTATTGGCCTTTAGCAAGTCTAAGACCCGATTCTGTCTATTTTCCAAATTAGGAATAGCTGATTGCATAGCTGGTTACTCCGGCCTTGCTTCTGTATAGCTTGGATAAGCCTGCAACATAATATTTAGGCGTAGAGCATAATAAATTACTCTCTCCGGCCAAACAGACCATGAGGCAGTACCAAAAGTAGAATGACCATGAGAAGAACAGTAGATGCCGGTACCAGCGGTGGAGTTGGCTTAAACGGCTCATCTAAAAAAGGTAAGTTAATACCAATCTGGCCATACTTAATGATAAATTGTTGTAATAAACCGACTAACACCGCTCCAGCCGCTGCTCCTGGGAAGCTGGTCAATCCACCGACAGCCAGGGCGATCAAAGCTAGTAGTAAGAGGCGCGTTCCCATTTCCGGAGACAAACCAATAGATGGAGCTGCTAAGATTCCACCCAGGGCCGCCAATCCAACACCAAGAGCGAAGACGAAGGTGAAGACGCGTCGAACGTTGATCCCCAGGGCTTCTACCATTTCGCTGTCTTGTACACCAGCACGAATGGTCATGCCGATCCTCGTTTTTTGTAATAGAAGCCAGATGCCAACCAGGACGACCACCCCTATTAAAATGATGAAGATCTCATTATAGGTCCTGACCCGGCCGTCAAAGAGCACAATTGTGGAGCACTGGTTTTCCAATAACTCGCTAAAATTCGTTGCTGGGCAGCCTTCACCCGTGCCGCTAAAGATATCTGCTTTGGGCAAACCAAACCCAGGTCTTCCCCATATTGCCTGGACGACTTCTATTATGATAAACCCAAGTCCGAGGGTAAGCATGATCTGGTAGATGGGCCGGTCATATAAAGGTCTGATCATGGATTTTTCCACTAATGCTCCTAATCCAAGTCCGCTCAAGGCGGCTACTGCCATGGCTAAGAAGAAGCGGGCTGCTGTATTCATGTTAAGGAGATACTCGGTAATTGGATCGTTAAACCAGAAGAAGATCAGGCCCAGGATCAGAAGCCCAGCTGACATTACGATAGCCCTCCAGCTGAAGTGGGTTTCAATCAATGCAGCCAGTTTCCTCTGTTCAATACCTACCAGGGCAACTCCCAGGAGCAAACCACCTAGAAAAAGAGCCCCAAGGCCCACGGCTGGGGGAATTGATTCATAGTTCGGGGGTTCTGGCAGGACCAGCATGCCCTGGCTGACCGCCAAAGAAAACGCTCCGGGACTCTGCGTAAAGTCTTCCGGATCCCAAATGGATAAGGGATATTCACGGATGGCAAAAAATAAAAGGACCAGGGTTGCAGCCAGAACAATCCAGGGCCAGATGTTGGCCATGCTCTGACTGGGTCGCCAGTTGCTGTAAAGGTACCGCCAGAGAGGCAACAAAACTAGACCAGCTCCGATGATAGTTGAAAAGGTCAGTACGTCCATAAAGGTGTCAGGTCTAACGTATACCGTCCAACCCACATAGGCACCGAGCATAAACAACTCGCCATGAGCTAAATTTAGAACATCCATCAAACCGAAGATCAATGATAATCCAGCAGCAACTAAAAATGTGATAGCGCCCACTGACAGGCCGCGCAATAATGTTATGGTCCAGTCTTCGGTATCCATTCCCCGTATGGCGGTGAAGAAGAGGATGAAAAGTACTGCAAAAATGATGAGCCTTGCTCGGTTATTGAGGATGGTCTCGCGAAAGCCACCCATATTTCACTCCTCGCCTAGCTAAAGAATAATCTATACAGAGCCTTCTCTATTTCAAAATGTACAAAAAATCTATCAAGCTGCCCCTAAGTAACGGTGGATAGTTTCTTTGTCATCGACTAAATCTTCTATCAATCCTTGTTTCACCGACTGGCCCTCCTCGACAATAACGTACTTTTGAGCAAGCTTACTGGCAACGATGAAATTTTGCTCGACAAGAAGGACGGTTGTTTCGGCCGATAATTTTCGGATTGCTTCCATCATCTGTTCAATCAGAACCGGGGCTAGACCTTCGCTTGGCTCATCGATCAGCAGCAGTTTATTATCAGGAACGAGGGCTCTAGCCACAGCAAGCATTTGCTGCTGCCCACCGGAAAGACTGGTACCAGGCAATCGAATCAATCGCTTAAGGTCGGGGAACAATTCGAAGATAAGATCTTCTTTGCCAGCTAAATCCCCCTTTTTTCTTTCAGCGATTTTTAGATTTTCACCAACGCTCAGATCCCGGAATATGGCCCTGTGTTCGGGCACATAACCGATGCCCATAGATGCGATATCGTAGCTGGGCAGCCCCTGGATCTCCTTGTCATTGAAAATAATGCTGCCCTTTCTTGGTGGTGTAAGCCCAAGGATAGTTTTCAATGTCGTGGTCTTCCCAGCCCCATTTCGTCCAAGAAGGGCTAAGATCGACCCTTTTTCCACTTCGACATTCACGCCTTCCAGGATGTGAAATTGGCCAATAAAGGTATGAATATTATTAACTTCCAGCAGGCTGCTCATCTTCTTGCCTTCCTACCGACTGCTTGTTAACGATCCCTATTGTAAATCTGATCTTGACCAGAGCCGGGACAGGATTGGTTACCTGACATCATAAAACAGGCATTTTTCATCAACGCCTAACCCAGTTCTCCATACAGTTCGCCCAAATATGCGCTCTGTACAACTTCATTTGCTGAAATTTCAGCCGGAGTGCCCTCGGCCAAGACCTGGCCCTGGTGCATAACGGTGATGATGTCTGAAACACTCATAACGACGTTCATATTGTGTTCAACCAACATAACTGTCTTGTCACCACTTTCTTGGACACTCTGGATCAACTCCAACATTTCAGGAACCTGTTCTGCGGCCATACCGGCAGTGGGTTCATCGAGCAGCAGAACTTCTGGATCAGGCGTCAGAAGCATACCCAATTCCAATTTACGCTGATCGCCATGAGATAAGGTGCCGGCCAACGAAAACACTCTGTCTGTCAATCCCAGTTGCTCTATGACCTCCATGGCCCGAACTTCATATTTCTGAAAGTGTTTGTGGGAGCGAAACATGCGAAAATTGTCCTTCCCCAGGGCTTGTGCTGAAAGGCGCATATTCTCCAATACTGTTAAATTAGGAAAGATGTTTGTTATTTGGAATGATCGACCAATTCCCAGGTGGGCCGTCTTATAAATGGGCAAATTGGTAATATCTCGACCCTTATATATGACCTTGCCGCTGGTTGGTTTCAAGTTTCCACTTAGCAGGTTGAAAAACGTTGTTTTACCGGCGCCATTTGGGCCAATGATGGAATGCAGGGTCCTTGCTCGTACTTGAATGCTCACATTGGCCACTGCCACAAGTGCGCCGAACTCTCGCCGCAGCTTTTGTGTTTCAAGTATTATTTCATTTTCCATTGCGCCGCTCCTGGCTTGATAGCATTTAAGTATCAGAAAGTTTCTTCAATCAGCATTGGAGGAGCTGTTTCCTCATCTGAACTTATCGGTATTGGCCGGTACC
>BTQB01000022.1:0-16676 GCA_036985655.1 Anaerolineae bacterium
AAAAGAACAGGTTTATCAAGCAGCTAGAATTAATATGTCTCCTCAAATGCTCATAAATAAGATTTAGCCTTGACTCGTTGATACCACTAGGTTCAGCCCGCACTTAGCAGTTCAGCTTCTCTGCTCAGAATCACATGCTCCAGGGATTCTGGATAGGCAAGATTGTTCTTTCGTGCCAGGTTAAGGCCAATTGCCCGGTAGAAAGCGATCAATTCGTTGACCGCCTTAACCATAGATCCCCTTTCAAGGTTCGATAATGATTTTTCAAGCGACTCGAGAGAAAGCGCCTCGGCCCTCTCTTCAAGTTTTTCGTAGCCATTTGCCCAAATCGTAATATCCCGGTCCAGTCCGGCCAATATGACGCATCTAAGCCGCATCGATTCAAGATAGCCGTAAGCCGTCCATTTCTGTCCCCTGGCCAAGGCTGTACAGAAGAGTGATAAATCCCGCCAAAACCACCAAAGATGCCTTCGCAGAAACGCTATCTGCTCCTCCTGTGACGGCCCCTGCAAGGGGAATGTGATACCGTCTAACAGCCCTTTTTTATCGACAAGAACCTTAATAGGCCCACCGTGAATATGGAGAAAGTTTTCATCCTTTGCCATAGAGAGCTCACCCTCTACACCATTGCTTAGGATGAATACAAGCATATCGAAACCGAAATCGTTGAAATCCTCCAAAAAGACCGGACTCCCCCAGCTTTCAAAAAAATTGCGACGGGCTGAGAAGAACTCGGAATATTTTTCGGATAAGATCAGCACATACAGATCAAGATCAGATCGATCGTCCTCTGATCCTGCTGCGAACGAACCCCCGAGAAAGGCAGCCACTACCCGCTCATCGCTGTCACAAGCATCGGTAAACGACCGAATTATGGTTTGCCTTCGGTCCATGGCTCTATCCTAAAAACTCATCCATAAATAACCCAATAATCTATTGTCCAAGGATAATGAAAAAAGCCGGGTCTGGCTAATCCATACCCGGCTTTAACTTGTAAAAAACAGAAATTTAGCCCGTTGGAATCTCAGGTCGAGTCATGCCGCTAACGTCACCACCCATAGCTGCTAAGCTATCGTACAACAGTTGCAAGATATAGGGGCTGTTGTGGGCAAACCCGCCTGGATCCTTCTGGGCATACTGGTAATTGTATGCAGCACGCAGCAAGGCTGGAGTCCAAGCATTATATTGATTGCCATAATTCGCTTCATCTGGCGTGGGTATGCCATCAGCATTGGTATCAAGGAAGAAGTAGGGATAGCTATCCGAATCGTAGACCAAAGGCGCGCCCACAACATCGCTTGCATATGCCTGCATAGCTTCATATAGGGCATCCCTCGTATTCTCAATCTCAATAGCGATGCCGACTGAAACATCCCCGTCACCATCGAAATCGATCTCGCTCACACGAATGCTGGTTAGATCCTCCTCCGAGGTGACGCCGTCATGACAGTCACCACACTTATCGACCCTAACTTCAAGAGCGTGGGTGCTGTGGCACTCAGTGCAAACGTTGAACCCGCTTACGTGTTCATTTCGGCCGGCATAGGTCTGTCCTTCATACTCATAGCCTCCTTGCGCTTCCGTTCCGAAGAGAGAAGCGCCGGCAGCAAAGTAGTGAACATTCCGGAAACGAAGGCTCTCACTGACCTCGTCATCACCCAGATCGCCGATGACCCGGTTTACGCTCACGGTCGATTCGCGGCCTTGGTGGCAGTTCAGACAGAGATTGGCATCGAGACCATTTTCCTCATCAACTTCGACCAGGCTAAGTGTGGCCCCGCTGGGGAATGCAACGCTCTCAGATTCATAACGAGTCCACGTTGATAGGTCATTGTGGCAGGTAGTACAGTTGAGACCGTTGGCTGTTGGCTGCTCAATTGCCACGCCTTCGGTGACATACAAAGGCAAGCCTTTAGCCGAATGGCAGCGGCTGCAGCTTCCTGGCACAGCGCCATCCTCATCCCAATGACGGAATGCTTCCTCGGAACCGGCAAAGTGTCCGCGGTCAATGCGGTTGGCATTGCTCAGATCAACCGGCGCCGCGATAGCCTCGTTCAAGCTTTCGATGGAATCGTATAGCAGTTGGATGATATATTTTCCACCGTGTGCATAACGCCCCGGATCTTTCAAGGATACCTGGTAATTATAGGCAGCCTTGGCCAATCTGGGCGTCCAGGCATTGTACCTATTGGGGAACGCCGCCTCATCATCGCCAACTTCACCATCAGCATTACTATCAATGAAGAAATAGGGATAGCTGGCCGAGTCGTACACAAGAGGCGTGCCGCTCACCTCGCTTGAATAAGCTTGAAGAGCTGCATAGAGCATCTCCCGCAAACCTTCGATTTCGAAGAATATGCCCTTATCCATGTCGCCGTCGCCATCGTAATCGACCAGCGATCCAGGCATACGGATGTTGACTAGATCATCGGCGCTTTCAAGATCCTGGTGACATGCGGTGCATTCGTCGAAGCGAACTTCCAATGTATGCGAGTCATGGCAGGATGTACAGGTGTCGTATCCAGGCACATGGTCGAATTTCGCGTCGTAGCTCTTGCCATCATACTCGTACCCGCCTTTTGTTTGGGTTCCGTAAAGCGTGGCGGCCGCTGCGTAATAGTGGATATTCGAGAAGCCAAGATCTTCACTGACGGTATCTTCGTCATCCGGGCCTAAACCAGCTTCTTCAATAGACTGGTTCACGCTAACAGTTGAGTGCCGTCCTTGATGGCACACCATGCAGCGGGAATCATCACCCAGATCGGTGACTTCGATGCCTGATGGGAAGACAACACTCGTCATATTGAGGGTTGCATCGTTGTGGCAAGCTGTGCATTCAACTGTAGTCCCTATCGGGGCTGCGGCGTCTACCACACCGGCTTCGCTGCCGTCATCGCCGATGAAATCCCGGTATCCAGGAGTGCTGTGGCATTTTGAGCAGGAGGTTGGTATTTCTGCCGGATCATCTTCATCCCAATGGGTGAAAGCTTCGGCTTCTAGATCATTGTGCCCGGAACTCTCCCACAAGGGAATAAATTCCAACTCTGCCGCAACAGCCGAACCGCGATCGAGCTCCGCTTCGACTTCGACTTCGACGACGCGGGTTACCTCGACTTCAACTTCCGGTCCTTCAACCTCAACCTCAACAGGCACTTCGACAATGCGTGTGACCTCTACTTCAACTTCGACGGGTTCTGCCTCACCGCAGGCGGCAAGGCCCAAGCTAAACAATAGCAAGAACCCAAGAACCAAGATAATGCGACTCTTTCGGGACCTCATATTGTTGCCTCCTTGTAGAAACTTAACTAACCATACGAAACGCTTGACGCTCAGTGCCCGTGCCTCCACCCAAGCACAATTAGCCAAATATAGTATCTAAAAAATAGACTGTAATTAATAGTGACATAATTCACAATATAAGAAGACAAATGTCATGTGTGTATTTTTTCACAATAAGAATGTAAATTTTTTAGCCTTTCAACAACTGGCTTCTTAGATTAGGGATTGACTCGGTACGATGGCGCCTATTTCATAGAAATAATAGTCGGACTCATCCAGGTTCATATTATAGATATTATGGCTTGTTAAGGGATGGGGGTTGCCAGCGGCACAAATACTTCCCTCGTTATTCTAGGGACAGTCGTTATAGCGGTTTCCTCAAAAGTAAAAGCCCAAACGGCCACTGCTAATAGCAAGCCGCCAAAAATCAAGCTGGCGATCACGAACATCCGTCGGCGCCGGGCTAATACAGGTCGATCGAGTTCGGGCCAGGGAGAACCACCCGCTTCAAGCCTTTCTAGCTCAAGATAATGTTCTTCTTCCATCTGGTCATATGGCAGCTTGCCCGTCCACATACTGGGGTTAAATTTCTTAATTAAAACATTGTAGAAATGCCAGAGCACCACCGCCGACACGGCCAGGATAGCCTCCCAACCATGGGCGGCTAAAGCGGCCGGTATGAGTTCCCCCGGCAGAATAGAAGTTGTTGCCACCGGGTCAAGCAAAAACAGGCCGGTGATAATCATCACCCCAGTCCCCCAAACGACAGCCCAATATTCGAGTTTCTCGCCAAAATTGAACTTGTACATCTTTGGATGTTCATCCTCGATGCCCAGGTTGAAGAGAACGAAATCTTTTACATCCTGTATATCCTTGAAATTTGGAGCCATGACCATCCGCTCTCTTTTCACGAAAAATCGGTAGGCGGTGGTCATCATGTGGTATATAGCGCCAAAAACCAATAGAAAGGCAGCATACCGGTGGACGATCCGGACAGTTTCGATGCCCCCCATCCAGTTGATCATGTTGAAACCTATTGTAGTCTCGGCAAACCTTTGTGGCAGCCCGGTGACCGCCAGGATGGTAAAGCTGGTAAGCAGAAGGATATGCTCTATTCGGGCGCCTATACGAAAGCGCGGGTATTGTTTTTCCTTTTCGCTCACAGGGTCTCCTAATCGTTCTTCTTAATTCTTACCCGAAACCGGACGCGAACCCGTCGGTAAATATCTGTTGCAATTAGAAAGGCAAAGAATCCCAGGGTCAAAGGAATAAATATTTCATAGAAAGTGTCCACCAGGAATACCATCGGATTATGTTCGAGTGATGGCTTAAAATGGCTTGTCCATGCATCCGGAAAATTCTCACTGGCGTCTGGATGGCACTGCCGGCAGGTTTCCAAAAGATTAACTTTAATTCCGGCATCCGGATCATCAGGCTGTTTTATATTATGAACGCCGTGGCAATCATAACAAACAGCCTTATTTGTCTCTAAATTCGGATCCTGGTATTCAAACAGCGTAACGGTGGTTCCGTGAAAATCAGCCACGTAAGTATCAAAAACATCCGTGGAGATATCATATTGGGCCATCAGATTCTCGTCAGCATGGCAGCCAGAACATAGTTCCGGCGATCGATTGCGGGCTTGGGCTGTTGTTGGATCGTCTATATCGTGGACGCCATGGCAGTCTATGCAGGTTGGAACATCTGGATTACTGTCTTGTAGAAGCGCTTCACCGTGAATACTATTTTTATATTCGTCAAATATACCGCTGTGGCACTGCCGGCACGTTTCCGAGATTCGTTCTCTAGGCACATTAGGGGTAACTGTATCATGGGCGCCATGACAGTCGGTGCAAACGGCCGCCTCCATATTTCCTTCTTCAAGGGCCCTTCCATGGACGCTATCAATCGTGTGCTCATAATGGCGTTCATGGCATTCAGCACAAAATCTGTAGCGCTCCAGGGTATATTCCCGTTCGCTTCCGGCCCCAACTGGACCGTGCGGATAGGTATCCCGGCCGTGACAATTAGTGCATTCAAGAGGTTGCCAGGGATTGTCGTCCCCGTGTACTGAGTTTAGAAAATCTTCTTCATCTATGGTGATTGAAATCTCATCCCCATTTTCGAAGGTGAAGGTCAGTCCTGGCTGGCGATGGCAGGATAGACAGTACTGGCTGTCAACCTCTGGCGTGAACAATCCATCCCTGATTATCTGAGTCAATTGCACGGGATCATCGATGCCCACTTCCAAAGAAATATGGCAATCTACACAAACAGAAGTACCCTCACCTACTTGCCATTGATCGCTGGTAATAACCTCGTGGCTGCCATGACAATCAGTGCAAACTATAGGAGTCTCTGAATCGTCCCCAGGGTGGCTTGTCAAATGGGTCTGTAGGTGACACCGCTCACATACTGCTGATCTTTCAATCTCGTATTCTCTAAAATCTGCCATTCCGAGGTCTTCGTGCGGAAATTGATAATCAGCAGCCTGGTGGCATTCCGTACAGGCAAGACCTGGACCCGTTAGACCGCCATGGGCTGATGAATCCAATGTTTCAAAATCAACTATTACGGGATTCGATTCGCCCGATGGAAAAACTATCTCTTGATCCGTGTCAGCATGGCAAAGGCGGCAGGCCATATCATCTGGTGGATACCCTATTCCCTCCTCTTCCTGTATTAAGCTTATAGCAATCAGTTGATCGTTGTTGATCAAAGCTCCACCATTTTCGGCAGCTGCTGGCGACAAGAGGAAAACACCGAAAATCGATAGAATTACGAAGCTCAGGATTAACCAGAGGAATTTGTGCCGATGTTTTTCTATTCTCGAACCCAAATCATTCTCCTGGCTCAGCAGCCATTGACTGCTAATGGTTTAGCCCCAACATGTTGGCCCAACATGTTGGGCCAACACATTGAGACTAACATTACAACAAGTTTAGATTGGTTCGTTTATGAATATTAGTGATGGATATCACACTATTACTATGACACCCATCATATAGATGCCAAAGTGGCTGCGATGAAACTTATTCTGGCGTTCAGTGAACGTTTGAACGAATTACCATAACACTTAGCGACTACGGTCATTCTACTTCCGTTGCTGGTGGATCGTCAATATGCTAAAATTTACCCTGGCTGAGAGATGTTCACTATATTTGCAGAAAACCTGCCACCAGGGAAGTTGTCATACCTGCGAAGGCAGGTATCCATCTTTCTAGCCAGAGTGGTTTCCCGCCGTAGTTTATCCCCATGAAGGTGGGGGAATGACAAGCAAAAAGTGCAAATGTAGTGAGATGTTGTTTTTCATAGCTAAAGCAGGATTTATCTCCATTATTGTGATTTAAGTTATCTCCATAACCTGCACAGAAAAGATGACTCCCTTGTGCGCCAACCTGCTACAAGTTTGTGAAGTGAATAGATTGCCTGGAAATTAGGAGAAGCACCTTGAAAGTAAGTGACTCGGCTAAGAATTGGATCATTGCCATTGGCCTGTTAATTTTTGCTGGCATCGCCTCGGCCGCCTGGTTGTATTTCTCCTCCCAGGATTCCGCCGGAAAGAAATCAACCCAGTTACCACCTTCTGAACCTATCCCCGTCATAATTAAGGTAGAAGATTATGTATTGGGCTCTGACCTTTTACAGATCGATCTTATCAGCGATTTTAATGGCACAGAGATTAGCCAGGGATTGGTAATCTTGGTGGCCTTTGGCCTGCTCACAGCTCTGATGTTGGGCCTCGGTCTGGCTATCAGCTTGATAAGCTGGTTTACTAGCCGCCAAGTATCGGCCGTCGTAGGGGATGAAGATTACCAGAAAGCGCGTGTAAATTTAGACCAATTGGAAAAAGAAAGGTTAAAGGAGCTGCATGACCGCCAGCCAACAAACGACCTCGAAACTGAGGAACAAGTAGCTAAATCTTCCTGGTTCGCCACCTCCCTACTTATCATTCTCTTGATTTGGATCGCCGGGTTAACTCTCTCTGCGACATTTCTGGCCGATATCACCTGGAGTATTGTTGGGATAGAGGTGAGTGCTGCCCTGGTTGTGAATCTGCTATTGATCTTAACTACGGCCGTTATCCTCTACGTAGTGGCCAGAACCCATGAGCCAGCCGAGTTAAGTTCCGGTGTAACAGATAATTACCCTATCAACTGGGGAACGGTTTGGGTTTGGGTAACCGGCCTGATAATCGTCGGAATTGGCACTGGCCTGGCCATCGCAATGCGCTCAATCGGCTGATTCACCGCTTTTTTCCTCCCCAATACGAGACCACCTGATACCGGACCGCTTTCGCTTGACGTCTTAGCTGCTTTCTGCTGACTGTTTTATCCCATCTTGATTTCGAGCTAAAATAGATTATCTTACCTGGTGCAGTCAATACACTGGCACATCCTGAAGAAGCTTATGGACAAGGAAGAGATCTTCGAACAACTTGATCGGACAAGGGAGCGCTTATTAGTGGCTTTGGAACCCCTTTCGGATGAAGCTTTTCTGCAGCCAGGGGTCATGGACTCTTGGACTATGGCGGACATCTTAGCCCACTTAACAGCCTGGGAATCGGAATTGGTTACTTCCTTGCAACGAATCAAACAGGGGAAAAAACCAGCCAGGATGCTGGCGGCCCTTGCTGATGTTGATGGCTACAACGAATTGCGCTATAAGGAAAATAAGGATCGGGATCTCAACCGTCTATTCGATGACCTTAGGGCTCTTCGTTTACAGCTCGAGGAGTGGCTGGCCGAATTCAGCGAGCGAGATCTCTCCGATCCTGATCGCTACGACTGGAGTGATGGTCACCCACTTTGGAGATTAGTAGAGGGCAACAGCTTTGGGCATGAGCTCCAGCATTTACCTCAAATCGAAGCTTACTCATCCCGCTGGCAGCTTAAAAACATAGTGTAGCGATTATCCGCCTTCTTGAAGATATAAGATAAGATGAGACAAACAGCAGTTGACCTAAATATTGAAGATGCTTACCAGTCGGCTCATGAGGGCGCGATTTTAGTTGACCGCAGCGACCTGGGTATGTTGACTTTCACTGGTGAGACCAGGTTGGACCTGATCAACCGGATGTCAACCCAGAATGTTATTAACCTCAAGAATCATCAGGGCGCGGCCACTGTCTTAACCACTGATATCGGACGCATTATTGACCGGTTGATCTTGTATGCAGGTGAGAAGACGGTTTACTGTCTAACCAGTGAAAATAATAGTCAAAACATCGCCCAATATTTTATGCGCTTTGTGTTCTTCATGGACGATTTTCAGGTTGATGATTTGAGCGATAGGACAAAAATTTATGCTTTATATGGCCATCTCTCAACTAAGATAGCCAGCGAACTATTTGGCCCCCTACCTGATTTGCCGCTTCATCACTGGCTGCCAATCGACATTGGTACAATCACTGCCCATTTACACCGAACGGACTCCATCGCGGGTGGCGGCTTTTTCTTATCCTGTGAGAGCGCAGATGGGCCTGTGGTGATGGAACAATTCAAGGCTGTAGGATTGTCCCCTGTCGCAGATGCTGCCTACGATTATTTGCGAATTGAGAGCGGTCTACCAAGATTTGGCCAGGAGTTAACGAGGGATTACATTCCCCTTGAGACCGGCCTCTGGCCAGACGTATCCTTTAACAAGGGCTGCTATACCGGCCAGGAAATCATAGCCAGAATGGAAAGCCGCGGCCGGTTGGCCAAGAGGCTTGTGCGATTGCAGCTTCCCGATTTGGTTGAACGAGGGACTGAGCTAACTTCAGGCGGCAAATCGGCCGGTTCCATAACTTCAATCGGGGCCGGTCCAGCTGGCGTCCTGGCCCTAGGTTATGTAAAGACCAGTGTGCTCGAAAACGGAGACCAGCTGTTTGCCGGGGATATTCCCGTCGAACTGCTAAATGATTATTGATCCCGGCTCACTATCCCGCTTAATTCCCCCCAGAATCGTTTAAACCTTCAAAGAGCTTTCGCCAACTGGCGCCCACTTTTGATACACCTAAACTTTGTGGTGTCTGTCCCGCTTCTAGAATCAAAATCACTCGAAATTGCCACACCTTACTGGCCTTGATTTTTCGCCCAACAAACTCGTTGAGACCAGGTCATTAAGGTATAATTATACAGGTGTATGCCGCCCGGAAGAGGTGGCCTTTTTACTTTCTATGGCTCATTGTTTTTATCAGGGCCAACCTGATACCTGGAGAGCTTTAAAGAACCCTGCAAATCGTGGAGGTTCCATTGGATATCGGAACAATTAACGCTATTGATATTGACCGTGAGATGCGTGATGCGTATCTCGATTACGCCATGAGTGTCATCGTCGCAAGGGCATTACCCGATGCGCGCGATGGATTGAAACCGGTCCATCGCCGCATCCTCTATGCCATGTACGACATGGGCATCAGAGCCAATTCGCGCCATCGTAAAAGCGCCCGGATCGTGGGCGAAGTCTTGGGCAAGTACCACCCCCACGGTGACCAGTCCGTTTACGATGCTATGGTTCGTATGGCCCAAAATTTTTCCCTTCGATATATGCTCGTTGATGGACAAGGAAATTTTGGCAGCGTTGATGGTGACAGCGCCGCCGCCATGCGATATACAGAAGCGCGCTTGGCACGCATTGCCATGGATATGTTGGAGGATATCGACAAGGAAACCGTCAACTTTTCTGAAAACTTCGACGGCAGTTTGACCGAGCCAGATATCTTGCCAGCCCGATTGCCAAATTTGCTGCTTAATGGTGGATCAGGCATAGCTGTAGGTATGGCTACCAACATACCACCTCAAAATTTACGGGAGATTTGTGACGCCATCTCTTTTCTGATCGACAGGCAAGATGATCAAGACTCAGTTACATTGGATGATCTTATGCAGTTCGTAAAAGGCCCCGATTTTCCCACAGGCGGAATTATCGTCGGGACAGAAGGCATAAAAAACGCCTATGCTACTGGGCGAGGTCGGGTCATCGTCAGGGCAGTGGCTGAAATTGAAGAGCTCCCTGGAAAATCCGGCCGTCATCGTATTAACGTGACCGAAATTCCTTACCAGGTAAATAAATCTAACCTGATTGAGCGCATCGCCGAGCTGGCTAATTCTGGCAAACTCCCTGAAGTTTCAGATCTTCGCGACGAGTCCGATAGACGGGGTATCTCAATAATTGTGGAGTTGAAGCGAGGTACTCAACCTCATAAGGTTCTCAACCAGCTCTACAAACAGACGGCTTTACAGCAAACCTTTGGCGTTCAGATGCTGGCCTTGGTCAACCGGGAACCGCGCCTTCTTTCATTAAAGCGGGCGCTGCAAATTTACATCGATCACCGGGTGGATGTCCTAACTCGTAGAACTCAATTTGAGTTAAACAAGGCCCTTCATCGCCAACATGTGCTCGAAGGGCTGCTCATTGCCCTTGAAAACCTTGATGAGGTTATCGAGACAATTCGCAGCTCGGCCGATGTAGACAATGCCAGGGAACGACTGATGAATCGCTTCATCCTAACTGAGGTGCAGGCAACAGCCATCCTTGACATGCAGCTCCGAAGATTAGCGGCCCTGGAAAGACAGAAAATCGAAGATGAACATAAAGAGATTTCTGAGCGGGTTGAATATTTGCGCGGTCTTTTAGCCGATCCCAAAAAGATACTGGACATCATCAAGCAAGATATCAGCGATCTGAGGGAGCGGTATGGAGACGAGCGTAGGACCCATATCGCCTTTGGTTTAGCGGCCGACATGAATATTGAAGATCTGATTCAGGATGAGGATGTCTTTGTTTCCATAACCCAAAAGGGGTATATCAAGAGAACGCCGGTTACCGCTTACCGCGTTCAAGGTCGAGGTGGTCGCGGTCTGATCGGCATGAGTACCAGGGACAAGGATGAGCTGGTGCACCTGTTTGCCGCTGGAACACTCAATCACATCCTCTATTTCTCCAATAAGGGCAAGGTCTACTCAGAACGAGCCTTTGAGATTCCCGAGTATGACCGGACGGCCAAAGGGATCTCCCTCATGTCTATATTACCTTTGATGCCTGATGAGAAGATCACCGCTGCCTTACCGGTTCACAGTTTTGTAGATGCCGAATATCTAACCATGATCACAAAAAAAGGCCGGATTAAGCGAGTCGAGGTTAGCTCGTTCAAGAATGTGCGGCCAACCGGTCTGATAGCCATAAACTTAGATGATGATGATTCTTTGGGCTGGGTCAAGATGACTAGGGGTGGACAGGATCTGATCGTGGTTAGCGAACAGGGCAAGGCTATCCGTTTTAATGAGGAAGCGGTCCGATCAGTTGGGCGGACTGCGGCCGGCGTTCATGCCATGCGCCTGGACGATAAAGACTACCTTACCGGGGCTGACATCGTTACTTCTGGTGGTGATTTACTGCTTATTACTGAAAAAGGGTACGGAAAACGAACCTCATTGGATGAGTTTCGGCAGCAAGGCAGGTACGGTAAGGGCGTTAGAGCGATGTCCATCAGCGATCTGACCGGCCCGATTGTTAGCGCTCGCACTGTGGCTGAAGGAGATGAAGTAACCTTTATTTCAGCTTTTGGCATTATCCTCCGCACACCTGTTGGCACAATCTCAAAACAGGGACGCCATTCCCGAGGTGTATCCGTTATGGATTTAAAAGGTAACGATTTGATTGCCTCCGTTGCCATTGTTAGAGAGGGCTATCTTTCTCGAGTAGACATCGAAGGAGAAGAAGAGTAGTGGTTTCATCAAATCAAGACAAAGCCCTTCCCCATTGGGATCTCACCAATGTGTACCCAGGACTAGATTCGGACGAATTTAACAAGGCGGTAGACCAAGTAAGGGAGCTTATAGCGGGCTTAGAGGAGTTTCTAGGAGAGCAGGAGCGAATAATCAACGGTAATAAATCATATAACCTCTCTGAAATCAGCCTGTTGATCGAGGGTTATATTGACAGGTTGAATGAACTCGAGCTCGTATTCGATACCGTGTTGGCCTACGTTTACAGTTTTATTGCTACTGATTCCTATGATACGAACGCCAAACGGTCGCTGTCAGAATTGGAGATCATAGGTCTGGGAAAAGATCAACTTGACATCAGATTCAAGGGGTTGTTGAAGAGTCTGGACGGTGATAACGAGTCACTTTCCTCGTTGCTCACACAGGACGGAACGGCCGCAAAGCACGCCCTCTTTGTGAAAGAATCCGTGGCCAAAAGTCGCTATCTTATGTCGGAAGCGGAAGAAAGCCTGGCCTCAGAGCTTTCCCTGAGTGGCGCCAGCGCCTGGGCGAAACTCCACGGCATTGTCAACTCCCAGATTAAGGCCGAATTCCAGCGGAACGGAGAGGTTGAACAGCTGCCAATTACGGTAATACGAAATTATTACAATGATCCTGATGAAGCCCTACGTAAGCAGGCTTATGAAGTCGAAATCGCTGCCCTGGAGAATGTGCGCGAATCCCTGGCCGCTTCTCTAAATGGGATCAAGGGATCGGTCAATACATTAAATAAACGACGTGGAAGGCCCGATTATCTCCACTCATCCTTGGAGATCTCGCGCATCGACAGGGAAACGTTAGAAGTATTGTTATCAGCTATGCGAGATGCTTTTCCTGATTTTCGTCGATATTGGAGAGCTAAAGCATCATTATTGGGCAAAGATCGTTTGCCTTTTTGGGACTTGTATGCACCCATAGGGAATTCTAATCGCTATTTTACCTACGCCGAAGCTCGCGAGTTTATCCTGGATCAGTTCGCCACCTTTTCACCGAGATTAGTAAGTTTTTGTCGCCGCGCCTTCGATAGCAATTGGATTGATGCAGAACCGAGAGACGGAAAAGCTGGCGGCGCCTTTTGTATGTCTGTTATTGGGGTGGAAGAAGCTCGTATTTTATGCAATTTTGATGGTTCCATGGATCAGCTCATCACCCTGGCCCACGAGCTAGGGCACGCCTACCATGACCACTGCTTCATCGGTAAAACACCTCTGCAGCGCCATACACCTATGACAATCGCCGAAACAGCCTCAATTTTTAACCAGACCATCATCACCAACGCCGCCCTGGACCAGGCTGACACCAGCGAACAGTTGGCTATTCTGGATAATTTCCTTTCCGATTGCGGTCAAGTAGTTGTGGATATTTATTCCAGGTTCTTATTTGAAAGCGAAGTCTTTGAAAAAAGGGGGGAAGCTGAGCTCTCAGCCGATGATTTTTGCGAGATCATGGTTAAGTGTCAAAAGGAGACTTACGGCGATGGCCTTGATCAGGATTTTCTCCACCCTTACATGTGGGCCTGGAAAGGACATTATTACAACCCAGGATTTTCTTTTTATAACTACCCCTACGCCTTCGGCTTGTTATTCGGTTTAGGACTGTTCTCTATTTACCAAAACGAGGGGGATGAATTCGTTGAATCGTACGACAACCTTCTCAGCGATTCTGGCATAGCCACGCCGGTCGAATTAGCTGCCAGATTTAATATCGATCTTAAAAAGAAAGGCTTCTGGGAATCTGGACTTGACCTCATAAGAGACCGGATAGACATATATGAAAGCTACCTGGACCAAGATAAACCGGCTGAATAAATTATCCTTATAATATCCGGGAGAGTGTTTCTATTTACCAGTCGGGAAATAGGCCATTTTGGAGGTCAAGATGCACCATTAGCTTTTAGAAAGCTGCGGCCTAAGAATTTCAGAGCTATTTCCGGGCACAGTGACCTTTGGCCAGATCAGTAATCATCCTTCATCCTTCATCCTTTTCTCTCTTGTTGTCATAATAATCTTTGTGCTATCATATATAGCAGGAAATGAAACCATTCCCTCTATCGGCCGCGTGCCGGATATATTTGGCTGATAGCATTATTAGTATCACATGTGGAAGGAAATTATGATAGTTAATCGACTTCCGTTCATTCTCAAGCAAAAGGGTTTATCAATAAGGGAGCTTTCACGACTGACCGGTATCACTTACACTACCATTAGGGCCGTGTACCATGGCCATCGTCGAAGCGTTCAGATAGAAGTGCTGGATTCTCTTTGTCGAGTGTTGGATCTTCAACCCGGTGACGTTTACAAATATTATCCAGACGAATCGGCCGCCCAATCTGCTGAGGACAAAATCCTGGCGTATGTGGAACATTTTGAGGATCAGAGGGAGACCGGTAGCACAAATGGCAGCACCAGTCGTCCCAAGAACGATGACCAAGGTCAAAGCTGGCATGTATGGTGATAGCGTGTACGCTTTCACTGCTTAATATTTGCCGCTCGACGCTAGATTTTGTGTTTTATTTTGGAACGGATAGGTGAAATATGCCATCAAGAAAAATATTTGCCAGCTTGTTATTAGTAATTCTGGTTGCGTTATTGGCATCGGCCGTCTTCGCCCAGACCACCTACGTCATCCAGCCTGGAGACACGCTGTTCGCCATCGCCCGCAATTTTGGTGTTTCAGTTCAAGCCATAGCCGCTGCCAATAATATTGTTAATCCGAACTTGATCTACGCTGGCCAAACCTTGACAATTCCTGATTCAAGCACTTCAGCGCCCCCACCCTCTGAGGTGCCGCCAACAGCGACACCTTCGCCACCTGTAGATCCACCCCCTTCAACGGCAACAACCTATACTATTCAGCGAGGTGATACGCTTCTTCGAATCGCTGCAATTCATGGTGTCAGCCTCCAGGCCCTTATTCAGGCCAACAACCTGGCAAATCCGAATCTTATCTTTGCCGGCCAGGTTCTTTCCATCCCCGGCGTCCAGCCGCCAGCCCCACAGCCTCCTGGACCGCCCCCCGAATCGACGCCCGCGCCGCCGCCAACCCCGGTGCCGTCCCCACCCCCACCCTCTTCAGCTAATCTGTTGCCCAATCCTTCCTTTGAAGCTGGTTACTACCACCAAAACGGCATCCCTGAACTGCAGGTGCCCAACAGCTGGCAGTTAGAGTATGATCAAGGCGTAGGGGCTCCAGGAACCGGGATCCTCTTCGTTCGACCAGAAAGCAGGGTAATACCCGATTACCTGATGCCCGCTCACGAACGGCCGTTATTTTTCTTTGATGGCATTTGGACTGTCAAGGTCTTTAAGGGGGACGTCCCTATTAGTTTCCGCCTCTTCACCGATGTTTATCTAGAACCAGGCACATACCAATTTACCGCCAGCTATTTCCCGGATCTGGTTGTCAGCTACTCTGGTGGCAAAACCTTTTCTTCCCAACCTTCAGCCGGAGAGGTGGCTTTCATCCTCACCGGCGGAGGCAGCGATTGGGCCGCTGTAACCCCAGGTACCAGGAACAATTTAATTCAGACCTTTACGATTAGCACACCCGGCACCGTGCGCATTGGCGTTGCTTTTAGAACGCGATACGCCATGCCCAACAACGGCTTCTTTATTGATAATTGGTCGCTGAATCGGATTGGTGAATAAGCCAATCTTTTGTGAGGTCCTCAAGAAACGAGTGCCTTTCGGAGATGAAGCATCAACTAAGCTTTAGGCCTTAATCCTGGAAGAAAAGCTGTTCACAAAGCTTTTTTTAGCAAAGTAATAGAATAAACCCCATTGAGCCTATTATCAGTGGCTGAGGATGGCGCTAATTCATAAAAAGACCAGCACTGTTTCCGACGGGTTAAACCACAGTGCTAAACCGCGAACACTCCCCAATTTTTGACGCCTGAATCGATCTCAAGTCTTATCGTATCGATTGGATGATAGAAAGAGGAGGGGGAGTGACGATCTAATTGCGATCTGATCGCTTCTGCAGCGCCACTTTGATAATAAAACCCACCAGAAACACGGCCGAAAAGGCAAAAGTCATATAGGTTAGGCCGCCGTTAATTGTAGATAGGGCGTCAGTAGCGAAATAGCCAAACAGCAGCAGTGGGATGGTCCAGAGGAGATCGCCGAGAAACGATCCGGGCAGCCAGCTTCTGAGGGGAAGTCTGGCGTTTCCAGCCATAACCACAGCCGGTATAGAAAGGCCATTAGATACTTTAGCGATAAATAAGAACCGCATCGGCCTCGCGTTCAAGTCAGCACGCAGCGGTTCAGCAAAATACCGGTACAGGCCCATTTTTCGGCCTACTCGATCGATGTGACCCGTAGATCCAACTCTATACCAGGCTAAGTCAACGATTATGCGAACTAATAAGGCGATCAAGATGATAGGTCCTAGATTGAGGTATCCGGCCGCGGCCGCCACGCCGCTAACGACGGCCGACAGCCGTCCCTGGAGAAGGATAAAAATTGCCATCAGACCGTAGTTCCAAGCTCCCAGGTCCGGCAGCTGGCCTTGCTGGAGGTCAATCCAAAAGTGCTCTACGATCTCGAATACGTCCATCACCCTCTCCGTGTTCTTAGGATTTAACCTTATTGAAAAATGTCAGCAGGTCAAAACTCTACCTCTGATCCCAGAATAAACCCTCTATTT
>BTQB01000023.1:0-16384 GCA_036985655.1 Anaerolineae bacterium
GGTCACCCGCTACATTTCACCCAACTACTGGGAACGGTATCTTGACAGGGGACGAAACAGGCCTTACTTCCTGATCATGGCCCCAACTGCCCTCTATATTGAAGACCCTGAAAACGCCCCTGAGGAGTTTGCCAGCGAAACTGAAAGGGTTCTGAAGCTGTTCTCTGATCAATTAGGAACAGTGAAAAAGGAGGATCCTCTTGAACCCGAAACGGCCGAAGCGCTGTTGGATTTAAGTGAGGTGCCCCTGTTAAAGAGAAGTCTCATCGATTTCATCAAAACTGAACGGGTTCGAAGCCAGCTGCGAGAGGCCAGCACAAGGGTCCGGAATGCTCTTCAATCTTTAAGATTCTACTATGAAAAACAACTCGCCGGCCACGGCATACACCCGCCATTTGAAAACAGCTGGGAAGCGCTTCAGGAACGCCGGTATGAAAATGTGTTAATACGCCAACAAAAAGAACTCCCTCGCGCCTATCACAATGCACTATTGGAGTTAAGCCAGCGGGTTAACAGTGATGAACGTTTCCGCAATCTATTAGAGCCTACACTCATGGGTGTAAGGACAATGGTTGAGGATGCTGTTCAACGAGAGGTTGATACTTTACTTGAGAGTTATGGAACGGAACATTGGGATGATCGCGATGTAACTTATGATAACCTGATCTGGGGCACGAGTGGCATCGAGGTTCCAATAAAGAGAATCCTGTATCAAGTGGAATTGATCATGCAGGAAGCGGTCTCCAACTTTATGCCGGAGGTTGCTGAAGTAGTCGCTGATGAGTTAGAAAGAACTTTGGAAGCTCATGAAATCCAATCAAGGTTAAAGCGCACCCTTTATGATCAAGAATATTCCTTTAATTTACCCTCATTACCTGGGGTGGACCTGACCTTGGAAGACGCCTACAAGCAGGTGGTTGATCGAGTAGGCTTACAGTTCCGGCAGATCTGCAGGCAGGCGACGATGTATGAGCTTGTTCGGCCGGAACGTTCCATCCATCAGCGGGTTCGAGATAGCGAGCAGGCGTTGATCTTGCCTGACGATGATCAATTGCTTGATGTCGTTCTTTACGGTCCTGAACGCGCCCGAAGACAACAGGCTTCCCAGGCGCGAGCGATAGTTGATAGCCAAACACAACAGCTCGAAGAAGTAAGCCCTGATGTAACTGAAGAGGCTTCAGCGGATGATTTTATTATCAATATTCTTGATAGTAGTCCTGTTGACCAGACTGTTGATATCAAACTCAGTGGAGAGATTAAAGATACAGGTTACGGTGACCCTGATATTAGTTATGCCGACAAGCTGGATAATATCGCTCTCAAGACGAACAAAGTATTCTCAGAGATTATCGAGGATCTGTTTAGTGATGATGAGCTATTGACCCGCCTCCGCCGTCTGTTCTGGCTTGAAGCTACAAAAAGCGAGCGTGATTTTAATAACTATTTGGTCAAGCCGATTATTAAGCAACACGATCGTAATCTTTCCGACACCGAGTTAAGAAAGGCTATGGAGATCGATCTCGAGAGCGTATCCGACATCGAGGAATTGATGCATGTTTGGCAAGGTTTACATAATTTAGAGACTTCATTAACTATGTAAGATTAAAGCGGGAAACTTCTTGTCTATAATATCGTTCGGAAAGATGACAATTGTGATATTAGAACTTCAATTTATTTGTGAGGAGGTCATTATCTGGCGGCTTCTTGATTGGAGATTAAGATATGATAGATAGAGCAGCAGCCGAACTTGTAAGAGCATTGAGAGACGAAAATCACCTCCGCTCCTTCAACAAGCAACTCTTTAATTGGTTAACCTTTGAAGATGGCGAACAAGAAGGATCCCATCCAGACATTTCAGAGAATCGAGCGCGGAGTCTGCTTCTAACGACTCTCTTTCTTGACAAGGCAACATTAGGGGATTTTTCCAGGCTTCTAAGGTCCGAGGTTGGACCTCGTGTCGCCACCTATGAGTTGATTAAGGATACTGATTTAGCTGGAACGGAAGGAGTAAAAGGGTTAGTCGCAGCGAATTCCCTTGCTGACTCCAATTCAGCGGACGATGAGCAAGACAAGAATTCATGGTTGGCGTTATCAGTCGCTGCATTTGCCTGGAAAAATGGATATCCTGTTCACCACTTTGATCCAGGTGCACCTCCTGCAGCAGATTCACCGGCCGGCCACGTCTTGAAGCGGACCGCCCAATTCATCAGGCGGCAGGTCCAGAAAAATGCGACTGAAAGAGAAAAGTTGTTCCGGACATTATCACAGCCCCCTTCCCGCGTACCGTCACTCGATGAGCTTAGCACTGACGAAACTGAGATTGCTCCCATGCCCCCCCACTATAGATCTCCTGTGCCGGTCCAGTATCCCGAGATGTCTTCAGAGACTGTGCGCATTGAAGCGGATGATATTTCGGATATACCCTCAATTGAAGTAGGTGAACCCCTGGTGATTTCTTCCGATGATGTTGAAGGCCTGCAGGCTGAGCGGTCAGAACCGATGCGGCTGCCGCAAATCTCGATTAACGATAACCAGGTGGTTGAGGAATCTTCATCAATTCCGAGCCCCCTGCCTTCTGCCGCTGTCGTAATGCCTACTACGACCAATCAAAGTCGACCAAGCTTATCCATGTCGATTCGCCATATGTTTAGCCAGGAGAGCATGAAATCGACTAAGCTGCGAGTTATTGTCCAACAATATCCTGATGGTCCGGGACTTTATGGACTTCAAGTCAGGGTCATGAGCAAGGGTATTAAGAGCTATGTTGCAGGTACAACTAACCGGGAAGGCCATTTTCTGTGTGAGCTGCCAGTTAGGATGCAAAGTGGGTTGACTTACGATGTCCAGGTAACCTGGCCGCGGGATTTAGGTGGGGATGTTGAACGAAAGTCTATTACTTTAAATGCCGATAGAACAGCTTTTACCCTGCCCTTCTACCGTCAGATCAATTCACCGAACAGTTAATAATCAGTATTCATAGAAAATTGCTATGACCGATGAGTGGCTCCAATTGACCGATGAGGATATAGCCCGGGCGCACACGCTGGCAAGATCAAATCCGCCGATGCCAGATGTGATTTCGATATCCTCGGACGATATCCAGACGGATTATCCTCCGGTAAGGACCTCTTCACAGGTGTTGACGATCACATCAGATGATCTTGCGCCGGCCGCTCCTCAACCAACAACTTCTGCCTATCTTCGACAGCTAGAAGCGATGATGTTCGACATGGTAAACCAGGCCAGGAAAGCTCATCTGCCCAACTGGGTCGGTACAGCTTATCTGAAATGGCATGAAGGATTAACGGCTGTTTCCAGGGGTCATTCTGCTGATATGCTCAAGAGACAGTACGTTGCCCACATCTCGCCTGAGGGCGTTACGGCTGGTCAACGACTTGGCAGTCACGGAGTACGATATATAGCTTGTGGGGAAAACATTGGTGTCTTTTACGGTGACGAGGCCCTATCTGCTAGAGCAATAAGGGAAATATTTGACGCTTTTATGAACCAACCCCGAAGCTTAACCAACCACCGGGGCAATATTTTAAATCCTGTTTGGACCCATATTGGCATTGGCATTGCCCATAATCCAGCTGGATCACTGGTCGCTACCCAAAACTTCATATCAGCGCCAGCGGCAAGAATACGTGGGAAATAAACCCATCTTGCCTATCTATGATTACATTTCCATATCCCTCGTATTCAAATCTCCAGGATGAAACAAGAGGAAATTAACTTATGGCTGCAGGACTAACAAGCTTATGTCAGAGACAATTGTAATAACTGATCCGGAAACAGACCGTTACCATACGTTTGGATATATTAGTTGGTGGAAACAAGAGGTAGTACATAATGCGACAGTTATGGTCGTCGGCGCTGGCGCTTTGGGCAATGAAGTCTTAAAAAACCTGGCTCTGATGGGCATTGGAAACTTGCTAATAGTTGACTTTGATACCATTGAAGATAGCAATCTCAGTAGATCTGTTTTATTTCGGGAAACGGATCGAGGGAGAAACAAGGCCGAGGTCGCTGCTGAGGCAGTAAAAAGATTAAACCCCGACGTTAAGGTCAAGGCCTGGCATGGAGACATTAATTATGAGATGGGCCTTGGAGTCTTCCGCCATGTTGATGTGGTCATTGGCTGCCTTGATAACCGTGAGGCTCGTCTTTCGTTAAATCGCTTCAGCTGGGCAGTTAACAAACCATGGGTTGACGGGGCAATTCAGGAATTGATGGGCATCGTCAGGGTATTTTGGCCAGGTGATGGCGCTTGTTACGAATGCACTTTGACAGACCTGGATTATCAGATTATTAATTTGCGCTACTCGTGTCCGCTGCTGGCCCGAGAAAATATCCTACAAGGGAAGGTTCCTACCACTCCTACCAGTGCTTCGATTGTTGCTGCCTTTCAGACTCAAGAGGCATTGAAAATAATCCACGATATGGAGGTGCAGCCGGGTAAAGCCCTCATGATCAATGGCCTGACCAACGATATATACATAACCGAATACCCTATTAAGGATAATTGTCTAAGCCACTCGCGTCTTGATCCCATCATTGAGCTGGATAAGATCACCACAATAAACACAAAATTGGGCCAGCTTCTAGCCGTGGCCCGGGAACGACTAGGTGATCAAACTGTGCTAGAATTCGACAGTGAACTGGTTGTTGAAATGAAATGTCCCAATTGCGGACTTGCTTCTCCAATTTTGAAGCGTATGGCTAGGCTTTATGAATCAGAATTTGCCTGCCCTCAATGTGGAGAAAGACGAGAAATGAATTTGACTCATCGAATAGACGGTTCCGAAGATTTTCTAGATGAGGTCCTTTCCAATGTTGACATCCCGTCACTGGGAATAATAAGAGCTCGAAATGGGGCTAAGCGCGAGTATCTGGAAATTTCAGGAGATAAGTCTGACTTTTTTGATTTTAGATAAGAAAATCGTTCAAGAATAGTGGGGTTATAAAACTGCAACTGTTAGCTCCAATCTCACGTATTATGTTACGAACACTGCCCATTAAATATCCAACGGAGGTTTATTCAAATGGCAAGCATTAAGGTTATTATTTACGATCCTACTGGTTCAAAGAAGACTCCCGTGGAACTTCCTAACGATGTTCCTATGCGCCGGCTCATTCCAGCTCTGGTTAGCAAAATGGGTCTGCCGACTAACCAGGGGGCGAACCCTATTACATATAGATTGGATCATCGTGATTCCGGCAAGCGATTGTCCGATGATGAATCTTTGGATGACGCTGGCGTAGGCGAGGATGATATTCTCAGTCTATTCCCTGAAGTTACCGCAGGTTAAATTAATTAGCTTGATGGTTTTGCTCATATAAATCTCATCACTGCCATGACGAGACTGGCAACAGAAATAGAGGAATTTCATGTCCTTTGACATTCGTGAAACTCGCTTACGCAATGACTACCAAAGAATCCGTGAACTGGTCAACCGGAGCGAGTTGATCCGTGTCCTGTCAACTGAGGGTGATCCCCCGGAGAAATATCTAATAAGATTTTCCTGCCGGGGGATCGAAAAAGTCGCGCCTAATGGCAAGCCTGTATACAGGGAAGTGCACGAGGTTACGATTTACCTTCACGCTGAGTATCCACTCAAGCAACCTCAATTAAAGTGGATGACCCCAATTTTTCATCCAAACATTCACAGTACAGGTGCGGTTTGCATTGGCGCCTGGTGGCCCGCAAAAACCCTCGATGAATTGCTGTTAACTCTTGGAGAGATGGTCCAATATAAGAACCTTGGCCCAAAGGACCCAATGAATTCAAGAGCTGCTTCGTGGGCTTTACGGAATAAAAGAATGTTTCCAATAGATAGGCGACCATTAAAGGGTAAATCTATAGAAGACCAGATAAAGATCATGATTGCTGAAGACTCTGATGACCTCGGAATCAACATTCTCGGACCCACCAACTAACAAACCAAATAAGGCCGGCGATCTCGCATCTGACCAGCCTAATGCCGCCCTACCCCGAACCGCTCAGGTGGATAAACCTGGTGTATCGATAAATGGTTACTTACATGGTATAGAACCAGGGCCAGGGGTGTTGAAAGTTTTTATGCGGCAGCAAGCCCTTCGGCAGATATATGATCACGGGCAGAGCGACCTTGCAGTTGAACTTGGTGGATTATTGTTAGGTTCGGTAATAAAGGGAAAGGATGAGCTATCCATCAAGATTCTGGCGACTATTCCGGTTTCGACAATAGATCATGGGCCAATACACTTTACATTTACGGCCGATGCCTGGGCTCAGGTAAATCGGGAAAGGCTGGACAAATACCCCGATCTAGATGTAGTTGGTTGGTATCACACCCATCCGGGGCTTGGCGTATTTTTTTCAGCCGATGATGTTATTGTTCAAAAAGCTGCCTTTGTAATGCCCTGGCATGCTGCCCTGGTGGTCGATCCCATTCGAAAACAGGGTTGTTTCTTTGGCTGGAAAAGCAATCGTGATAATGAGCCTGATGATGATCTGGCGCCGCTTCCTGGATTTTGGGAGGTGCCCGACGCAGAGGAAGCAGAATTTCGTACCTGGGATTATGTAGCTGCTGCTGTCTGGTCTCAAAAGTATCAAAGTCGTTTAAACAGGACCACCCCTAGCCAGGTTTATACTCCTGATGGTGACTGGAATATACTGCCACCAATTAATCCATGGTGGGGTGTTTTACTAGGGGGTTTGAGTTTGTTGATCAGCCTGCTGCTCCTGCTTGACCGGCTTTTAGCAGCAGCGCCTTAGATCATATCAAAAAAAATTAACCAAATGAATGATTCAGAACATTATACTTTTTTAGCTGTTATCTCTATTGTCCTACCTGGTCATGAGAATGTGACCAATATTGAGGTTCTCTTAACGGCAAATGACAGCGTTACAGTTGAGGATGGTTCGGTTAAACCCCTGCAGGAGTGTACCCTAGCAGAATTGGGCTATATTTCAGGAGTAATGGAAAGGGAGGTCTGGGCCAGTTATCAAGATATTCCCTTAGTCGAACTAGCTTCAGATGATGAAACTGAGATTACAATCAGCTTCCCAGACAATGAGCTGGCCAGTCGATCAGAATTTGCGCTCTGGATGGGAAATCTTTCTGTTGTCAGTGGACAGAAGCAAGCTGAAAAAGATAACGCAAGCATCGAACCTATTGCTAGCCAGGTCCAGGAGAAGGAAGAACCAGTTCTCGTGCATACAGCTGAAGGTGAAAGTAAACTCAGCCAGAAAGTGGAAGACGACACTGATGTTATCAACGGTCCTGGGGCTGAACTTGGGGTAGTTGAAGATGCGCCAATGTTGGGGACCTTAGACGAAACATTGGAAGAAATTGATGTTGACGTGGCTGAAGCGGAAATGGTTTTCGAAGAAAGGGTTATCGGCGAAGATGTCAAACCTCCACCAGGAGCTGTCGAACCTATCGAGATCCGGATACTTGGCCGTCGCAGGCCCCTTGGTCACTCAACTTGGACGGCAGTCGATATTTTAGCTAATGAACCTGCATTTAGGGATGCCCAGGCCCATGCAATGAGCAGCCTCGATCGAGAAGTTGCGGGTGTGCTGGTAGGACCAATGCCAGAGAAGCAGCCTGACGGCCGCTATGTTGTCCATGTAACCGACACCATTATTGCTAAATACACAAGAATGCACGGCGCAAGTGTAACTTACACTCCGGAAAGCTGGCGTTATGTTACCGATAAGCTAATGGAGCTCTATCCAGAAGATTCTGCTGTGATTGTCGGCTGGTACCATACCCATCCAGGCTTCGGGATATTTCTATCAAGTATGGATCGATTTATCCATCAAAACTTCTTTGTTCAAAAATGGCATATCGCCCTGGTCTTAGATCCGATCGCTAGTCGAAGTGGTTTCTTTTGTTGGGATCGGAATCAGGAAATGGTTGACGCCTATGAATTTCCCTGGCCACATTGGGCCGCAAATTCATGGTAGAATATCTTATGATATTATGGTTATTACCTAGTGGAATGGGCCTCATTATTCAAAGGATTCGAGGCTAAGCTAAACGATGAGCGAGCAAGATTTTATTCGCATTACTGACCAAGATATTACCGAAGCAAATCGGTTGAGCCACAGCTGTCCGATTTGTGCAAGTTCGGTAGAAAACAATGTGGAGACGGACGCGGTTACACCGGTGGTCTGTTCCCGATGCCAGACACTTTATCATAAGGCCTGTTGGGAACAGAATGGCGGCAAGTGCGCGATACTTGGATGCGGCCATGAAGAGTACTACCCCTATGGAACCGAGCTAGGCCCACGGTTGGTAATAAATTATTCGGACATTCCTAAACACGCTCCCTCCACTCCATCTCCCAACGGCCGCTACAAGGAACTAAAAAGGCAGCAACGACGCCTGCAAGAGGAAGCCAAAAAACAAGGAGGCTGGTTAAATCTGGTTAACCGAATATTGAAGGCTTTCGGATGGCGCTAAAACCCGTACCTATCGATAAAAGATCGCCGTTTCTAGGAGAAGCTTGTGCATTGTGCAAGCAGCCGTTTGCTCCTGGCGATGATGTTGTGATCTGCCCTGAGGATGCTACGCGTCATCATCTCCACTGCTGGCGGGCTAATGATAATAAATGCACTGCCTATGGTTGTCGAGGGCGAGGACAAGTAGAGGCTGGCGCTACCGTTGTTGAGGGGTATGTTGGGACTAACACCGTTAGAACCGCTGATTCAAAGGTTCAAACGCTGCCGACAAGAGGATTTCACTGCGCACAGAGCTGTCTGCTTCTAACCATTGCCCTGGCAATAATCCTCTTCGCTGTCGGATGTTTTGGACTTTGGGCGATTGCTGATTACATAATGATAGAAATCTTGGATTTGCAATATCGAGAGCCCATATCAAGTCACTTGCCTATCATGGGTAAGCAGCTTGTCATTGCAATAAACAGCATTTACTTGATGATATAGCTGGTCTAATTTTCCCCCATAGTATTTTCAAAGTAAGAATTTCCATGTAGCGCACATCCATCCTAGAAGATCGCCGCCCACCCGCGTAACACTATTCTTGTTCAATTGATCTTAAGGGGTAAACCATCATGTCGGCTTATGAAAAATTACTAGAACAAATTTATGAAATACATGACATCAATAAGGCTATGGCGGTCCTGTCATGGGATAGAGAAGTGTCTATGCCAACACCAGGAAACGAGGTACGAACCAAACAGCTATCAACCTTAAGAAAAATTAGCCACACGAAATTCACGTCAGATGAAATGGGTATTCTCATCGAATCCGCTGCTGGTGAGCTCCAAGATGCTGATTATGATAGCAATAAAGCGAGTCTTATTCGCTATCTGAAAAAGAGCTATGCAGATGCAAGAAAGCTGCCTCCTGAATTTGTAACTCGAATGGTTAATGTTGCAGGCAAGGCGCTGTTGGTGTGGAAGGAAGCTCGGGCCAACAATGATTATCCATCCTTTCAACCATGGCTGGAACAAACTATTGAATTAAACCAGGAGATGGCAGAATTTTACGGCTACGAGGACGAACCGTATGATGCTCTACTTGATAAATTTGAGGCTCAAGCGACAACGGCCGAAGTCCGATCGCTTTTTAAATCAGCGGCCGAGGCTATTGTGCCATTGCGTGAAGCCATCGAAGAACATGGGCGTCAGGTTGATGATTCCATTCTTCATCAGGAGTTTGAAATAGGGAAACAAAAAGAATTGGCCCGTTACCTGGCAAAGGAAGTGGGCTATGATTTTTCCCGCGGCCACCTTGGAACAGCAACTCACCCCTTCGCCACCAGTTTTTCAAGAGATGATGTACGAATTACAACCCGCTGGAATCCGGACTTCCTAAACCCCTCCCTTTTTGGGACACTTCACGAATCAGGCCACGCTCTGTACGAACAAGGGACTGCTGCCGACCTGGCTCGAACACCTTTGGCTCGAGGAACATCATCAGGCATTCATGAATCACAATCGCGGATGATTGAGAATATTGTCGGAAGAAGCAAGGTTTTTTGGAATGCTCATTTCCATAAGGTTCAGGAACTGTTTCCAGCTCAATTAGGGAATGTCAATGTCGATGATTTTTACCGCGCCGTAAACAAGGTCCAACCCTCATATATTCGAGTAGAGGCCGATGAACTCACCTACAACCTCCACATAATTCTCCGATTTGAATTGGAACAGGCAATGCTCAACGGTGAGCTAACCGCAGCTCATCTTCCTGAGGCCTGGAACAATAGAATGGAGGAACTGTTGGGTATCGCACCACCTTCAGATCGGGAGGGCTGCCTGCAAGATATCCACTGGTCGACTATCAGTTTCGGTTACTTCCCGACATATGCTTTAGGGAATCTTTACGCAGCCCAATTATACAAATCTGCTGTAGAACAAGATCCAAAGATATCAGAAGATCTTTCCAAAGGCAGCGTTCAAACTCTGCTTTCTTGGCTTGTCGAGAACGTGCACCAGCATGGTCGTAAGTTTACTCCAAAGGAGATCGTCCAGCGGGCTACTGGAAAACCTCTTGGGCATGGTGATTTTGTTGCTTATGTTTCTGAGAAGTTTACTCAGGTTTACAATCTATAACGAAGGGGGTTGGCTAACCTTCATCTGATTGTGTTACTGGAAACTCAATTTTCGCTCTGGCGACAGCCAGGCCGTCGACATCAACAACTGTAAATATGATTGCGTCATTATGGGGTGAGGTCAGGCTGTCACCTGTTACAGGCGGCCGCCCAAGCCATGTATGTATTAACCCTCCGACAGTTTCAACGTCTGGCAGCTCACTTTTATCACCTAGAAATAGTTCGTCAAATAAATCATCCACTAGGTAGGTGCCTGCGACCTCGATAACTCCTGGGCTAATCTCGACTAATGGCTCTTTCTCGAAATCGAATTCGTCCCGTACTTCACCTACAATCTCCTCTACGAGGTCTTCAAGGGTAACAATACCAGCTAGACCGCCAAATTCATCTAATACAATGGCCATGTGAATTCGCTGTCGCTTAAAAGCGGAAAGTAGTTCCTCTACTGGTTTATCCTCAGGTACAGCAGGAGCTGGCCTAAGCAGTTGTCGGAGGTCTAGTTCGCCATTGTTAGTCAGTTGCTGGCGAATTAGATCCTTGAGATGGAGAATGCCAATCACATGATCGAGATCATTTTCATATACTGGAAAACGGCTATGCCGGCTGGTAGTCACCAGCATAAGCAGATCCTCTTTAGGTATATCACTAGTAATAGCCTGAACCTTGGGCCTGGCTGTCATAACTTGCCCAACCTCCCGGTCGCTGAAGTCAAAAATATTTCTAATAATCTCTTCTTCTCCATCTAGAAGCAGGCCGCCTTCAGCACTTTCTGCCACGATAAGCTCAATTTCCTCTGCGGAATGTAACCGGGCATGTCCCTCTGCTGGTGGTATCTTAAATACATTGAGAAGAAGTCGGCCAGTCCAATTGAGAAATCGAACAGGAATACTCAGAATTTTTTGGGATAACCTCATTGGCTTGGAGATCCATATAACTGTCTTGTCTGCCGAAGTCAAGGCAACAGACTTTGGAACCATCTCTCCAATAACAACATGTACATAGGTTAGAAGACTGAGGGCGATTATCGATGAAACCGTATGGATTAAGACCAGGGTCAAATTTTGTCCGAATAAGTACGATAAATACGGTTTGATAAATTCAGCAATTCGAGGCTCTCCATACATACCAAGACCCAGTGACGCGACTGTTATTCCTAATTGAGCAGTCGCTATATATTGGTCTTGTCGTTTATTTGAACTGAGGACGTCATGAACATTGTTCGCTTCTCCAACTCCTTGCTGAATCATTTGATCGACCTGGCTAGGTCTAACTCCTATTATGGCAAACTCAGCTGCTACAAAAAACCCATTTAGCAAAACAAGGAAGGCGATAATAGCCAGGGGCAGCAACAGAACACCGGGCCCAGGTAATCCTTGATTGACAGCAGCTGCCCCCAATAGTACAAGACCGGGAGATGCCAATAAGATCAAAATGGCCTTAAACATGCTCGCCGACCTCCCATTCACCAATAAACGCTTTAGAGAATGTTTGGCTCGTTTGTATCGAAACCTCGAAGACCGCAAGATCTTCCATGGATTCAACCCTTAAGATCGTCTCATCAAACTCTACCTCATCGCCGACAACCGCTTGGCGCCCAAGTTGGCTCAATATTAAACCACCTAAAGTATCGGCATCATCAGGCAGTTCCAGGTTCAAATATTCGTTAACGTCGACAACAAGTAAATCACCTCTGAGGTGCACTCGGCCGTCTTCATCAAGGGATATTAATGCCGATTCGTCGTCAAATTCATCTTGCAGCTCGCCAAATATTTCTTCAATTAGATCTTCAAAGGAAATCAACCCGGCAATTCCGCCAAACTCATCAAAAACTATAGCCATATATTGGCCTTTCGAGTTGAAGACATCCCAGACATCCACCACTGGTAATGTTTCGGGCACATGGATGACCTCCCGTAAGATGGTGGCTAAATTATCAGATTTTTCGACGTATAGGCGGAATAGATCCTTTATATGGACAAAACCGATGACTTTATCGATATTATCCTGATAAAGTGGTATGCGAGTGTGACCAACCTCTAAGGCCAACTCTAGTAAATCAACCACGCTGCTGCCAACCGGTGCCGCGACAATACGGGTCCTGTGGACCATCACTTGTCGGGCCGTAAGGTCCCTTAGGCGAAAAGCGTTTCGGAGCATCTGGCGTTCTTCGTCATCAAGCAATCCACCTTCGTGGCTTTCGGTAACCAGAAGTTCAATTTCCTCTGGTGAATGGAACCTACCCTGACCGCCTTGCCGGTCTAACCTGAAAAGTTTAAGCACCATGTTGCCGCTGCCGTTAAAGAACCAGATTAAAGGCCGTAAGATGAAGACAGACCAACGAACAGGGACGACAGTAGTAAGAGCCAACCTTTCGGGATATTGAATAGCTATCGATTTCGGAAAGAGCTCGCCAAATATAACTTGCAGGGTTGTAAGGATCACAAGAACGCCGGTTACCGATATTGATAACGCCAAGGTTGTAGCAACCGTATCTGTAGAAAAACCAAATAGACCGATTTGACTATCAATCCAATTTAAAAACGATGTGAGCGGAGTGACCAGGCGGCTGGCTACAAAGTTTTGACCGAATGCACCGAGGACTAGAGACGAGGCCGTAATTCCGAGTTGGCAGGCGGCAATATAACGATCCAACATCTGGCTGTCGTCAACGATTGGTAACAGCAGGCGAGCAAGCCGGTTTCCACTACCCGCCATTTGGCTAATCTTTGTTCGGCGAGCGGATACAGTTGAGAATTCGGCCGCAACAAACAGACCATTAAGAAATATCAGGATCCCAAGGACACCCAGGATTAGAATAGCTGTAGACATACTATTTGGGTCAAGGTAGAAGAGTGGTCAATATCACAACTACTCGTACAACGAAACTAGTTCAAGCGATCCAGAAATAATCTTTCGCCAGACTCGACGGAGGTGATTTAACGTCGCACTTAGTTGTAGTGAGGTCAGGGGATGAATTATTTTTCGTAGGTTACTAGGGTCAGGAGGTTCTGAACTCGGCTCGGTCACTTCCAATGCTTCCCCCCGAGCGCTGCCTCGCAAACTAATACTATATTGTTTTGGTATACTAACATCACCATTAATATTTTATCTGCGCCCATCTACCAATAAAAAATAAGAGTAATGGCAGACATATCAATTAGTGACCTTACTAAACGAAAGAAAGTAATGCCAACTAACCGGGCGTTCTTGCTGAATTATAGATCAGCGCCATTATGTGGTCAAACCTTCGGTACGGTCAAAGATATGGACCACTTGATATCAATAAGAGAAAAATAGTAAAAATGAGTGAAAATATTATTGTAATCTTTTCTTCAGACATGATGAGCAGCTTGCGCATCGAGTCTACGGTTTCAGCTATTAATTATAGAAGCATTCTTATCAGCTCGAGCGATGAGTTAGGTCAAGATCAAGATAATAATGAAAGTCAGCAGCCAGCGGAGCCGATAAGCGGAATCAAAGGGATCCTGACCGATAAAATCACCAGGTGGCGGCCGAATCTATTAATTTTTGACATGGGAAGCAGCCAAATCCCCTGGCAAGATTGGCTTGCATCGATAAATACATCACCTGCTACACGAAATATACCTACTCTATGCTACGGCCCCCATGTTGATGTTGCTAACTTCAGGAAAGCTATCAAACTAGGCGCCGATCTGGCTGTGCCTCGCTCCCGATTCTTCAAAGAAATGGATAAACTCATTTTAGAATACGCTCGCATTGATAGTGAAGGAACTTTTATGCAAGCCTGTAGGGACTCATTATCTGATTCTGCTGTTCAAGGTTTGATAGAGTTTAATGAGCAAAATTTCTTCGAGGCCCATGAATATCTTGAAGATGCCTGGAATAATGAATCAGGTGAGGGACGAGGGGTATACAGGGGTATACTACAGGTTGCAGTTGCCTACCTGCAGATCAAAAGAGCCAATTATCGAGGAGCTGTTAAGATGGTCCTGAGGTCGCGCCAGTGGCTAAACCCATTGCCAGAAGTTTGTCGTGGCATTGATATAGCTCAGCTAAAGGATGATAAAGAATTAGTGTATGACAAATTAATCTCGTTAGGACCTGAAAAAGTAAAGGAATTTGACACTTCTAAACTAAAGCCGATAAAGTTTTTCATCTCGGATGAAAAGCCTATGACCAGGGAATAAGAGATGACATCAAAACCGTGGAGTACAACAACTCGGCTGATCGTCATTGTCATGGTGATCGCCTTAACAATCCTGCTGATCTATGAAATCCGGTCCTTGATGCCTGCATTAATAATTGCAAGTCTTATTGCCTATATCCTTAACTTATTCGTCCGGTATTTAGGGAAGCGCACCCAACTAAGCAGGGGTTGGTCTGTCCACCTCGTGTATTTCATCTTTATCCTACTCATCATCGCTGCGCCTGGGACTCTCGTGCCCCTGGGTGTCTCCCAAGCGAAGACTTTCGCGGACGAGTGGTTGATGATCCGAGAAGAGATAGACGAACTTGCTTCAGAGCCAATCGATTTTGTTGGTATTACGATACCTATAGATCAGCTGTGGGAAGATGTTACTTCCGTGAGTACTGACATAGATTTCACCTACGGTAGTGCAATTTCTGTAATTGAAACGACCTCCCTCGGGCTGATAAAGATCGTGATAATTATCGTTGTTAGTTACTACCTATTAAAGGACTGGAAACAACTCCGGCAGTGGCTGATTAATATCCTTCCTGAATCAGGGCGCGGTGACGCAGAAAGGCTTATATCTGATATAGATGTTCTTTGGCGAGCCTATATGCAGGGAACATTGGCTCTCATGTTGATAATGGCTGTCATCTTTACCATTATTGGCCTTGCTGTTGGCTTAGAGGGAGCAGTCGCTGTAGGCATTTTTAGCGGAATTGTCAGCATGATCCCGGAGATTGGGCCTTTTATAGCTGGAGCATTGGCTGTTGTTGTCGCCTATATTGGCGGCTCCACTTATCTGCCATTATCAAATTTTTGGTTTGCTGTTTTAGTTGCTGTTATATTCGCCATTGTAGCTCAGATTAAATCTATTTGGCTGCGACCGCAGGTGATGGGCCGGTTTTTGCGTATGAACACTGGACTGGTCTTTTTTGCTATTCTAGCTGGCGCTCTGCTTCAAGGGATATTAGGCGCATTAATTGTGCTGCCAATTTTGGCGACAGCAAGAGTATTGGGGCGATATGTTAGGGCGAAGCTGTTAAATATTAATCCCTGGCCCGAATTAGCCTTTGTTGAGGTTTTGACTGAGGAGTTTTCGAATATGCCGCTGGATATCGACGAAATCGAACCAAAGCAAGTTGATGTAGATAGGGAAACAACTGCGTCAGGATCCAGCGAGATCGAATCAACCTAAAGAAAGGCTTTGCAGCCATTTTTCAGGCATCCTAGCTACAACAACTTTTCCCCTCACACAAAGCTGCTTGTCAACAAATAATTCACTGCTAACTTTGACTCTACGGCCTTCGACCTCAGTGACAATCGCTCGAATCGTCATAGGGCTGTTGATAGGAGTGGGCCGCAGAAACTCAACAAATAGAGAGGCGGTAACATATCTCAAGGGTGGATCTGTTCCCGGTTCTCGCCCAGCCTCTTTATATGCGGTGGCGGCCGCAGTGCCCGTGCTGTGACAATCGATAAGCGAAGCGATCAATCCACCATATACATATCCAGCCACAGCCGTATGATAAGGTTCAGGCTGAAAGCGGCAGACGACCTCCTCCCCTTCCCAATAGCTTTTTATTTGGAGTCCATGTCCGTTAAGGCGTCCGCAACCATAGCATACACTCACCTCATCACTATA
>BTQB01000024.1:0-15684 GCA_036985655.1 Anaerolineae bacterium
CGACTTTTATACGAATCTTTTTTTCGGCTGCCGCCAGACGCACATCTTCAATAGCCTGGTTGCCGATCTCGCTCAGGTCAAACCAAGCAAAATCTGTCTGAATCTGCTCAGGTCGCATTCGGGCCAGGTCCACTACATCGCCGATTTGGCCGCGTAGATCGGTCACCCGGATGATACAGCGTTTGACCATCCTCTCCTGCTTTGGGTTCAATTCACCGGCAAAACCAGCAAGCATCACCTGAAGATAATTCTCAATAGCTGCCAATGGTGAGCGAAGTTCATGAGAAACGACAGATAAGAAGTATGTCAAGGTATTGGTCGCTTGCCGGTAGCGACCTCCAACTAACTTGGTCAGGTTTTGCATGACCTTATAGCCCGCTTCTGGATTTTTGGCCAAGTAAAAACGCAAAGCAGGTCCATCGACAGTGATAACCCGGGTTGGTTCTACACATACACCCGAAGTTGAGTACACATGAGGCCAGGCGACTGCTGAAAAACCAACTACCATTCCGCTGACAATATAATGGATCGTGGCGCTTCTAGGTGTCGAGTGCCGGCCCAATTGCACACTCTTCTCGAGAGCGACCTTACCGCGTTGGACGATGTACAACTTGTTTGCCTCTTCACCCTCAATTAATAATGATGCATCATCGGCGAAGGTCTCTTCCCGGCAAAATAAGGCTATGGCTAACAAATCAGCTTCGAATAAGCCTTCAAATATATCGGACTGGCCTAAAAAATTGGCCAGGACCTCCAGCGAATGTTCTGTTTGCTTAAGCATGGCTCTTTTTGGCGAGAAGTTTTTCAACTCGCCTAATCAACTTGACGGGGGCCACCGGTTTCTGGATGTACTGTTGTACATCCATGGCGATGCCTGTTTCCAGCTCATATCGCCTGCGGCTGGCATCCTCGATGACCGTCGTCAGCACCATAATCGGTACCTTAGCATAGTGAGGTGTGCTGCGCATCTCCCGGATCACACCCCAGCCATCCATGCGCGGCATTAGCAGGTCCAGGATAAGTAAGTCGGGTATATCCTCGGCCACCATCTCCATGCACATCTTGCCATCCCTGGCTGTGTCCAGGCGGTAGGATTGGGTTTCTAAAACAGTAATGATATTCTCCAAGATGTCGGGATCATCGTCAACAATCAATATATAAGGTTGTTTTCCCATATTCAGCCCTCCTCGCCTTTCTCTTTTAAAGGATTGGATCCCATCCTTCTGATTTCCTCTGTAAGTTCGGCCGCGGACCAGGCGAATTGACCACCCATAGCCGCGGAGACATTAATCATCTGGACGCGGCGACCTTCCAGCCCGATGGCATCCATCAATTTCTGAGTGTATTCAATTCGTCTTCGAGCGTTTAAATTACCTTCCAGGTAATGGCAGTCACCTTCCAGTCAACCGGCGACCAGCACCCCGTCAGCCCCATCCTCAAATGCTCGTAAGACATAAAGAGCGTCCAGCTTCCCCGTACAAGGAAGCTCGATGACCTTGATCGAGGAAGGATAATCGAGGCGCATGGAACCTGCCAGGTCGGCCGCTGCATAAGCGCAGTGCCGGCAACAGAAGGCTACTATCTCGGGCTCAAAGCCGTTTCCATCCATTTCTCACACCACTTGCCTTATTCAATATTCAGCACACCTATTTCATCGATGGGAATAATTTCAATTTCCAGGTAATCCTTCTTAAAGAGGGCGTCGACTTTGGTAAGAGTTTGTGCGTCGGTGTAATGCATGAGTTGAATTGCCCTGCCGGGACACTCTGAAACGCAGATGCCACAGCCATGGCAAATGGCCGGTTCAATAAAGGCGGCGCCCATAATGTTTCCGATACCAGAGTGATCGCTAATTATCTGGGGTACGCCATAAGGACATATGCGCACACAGGTCAAGCAGCCCACGCATTTAAGCGGGTCTACAACGGCAACCCTGGCGTTGGTCAACATCGTTTCCTGGCATAGGACGCTGGCCGCCCGGGAAGCGGCCGCCTGGGCCTGGGCGATTGATTCGTCCAATAATTTCGGGTAATGGGCTAGACCAGCCATAAAGACGCCCTCAGCAGAGAAATCCACAGGGCGCAGCTTGACGTGAGCTTCCAGGAAAAAGCCATCCATGTCAAGCGGCAGTTTCAACGTCGTGGCCAGCTGCCTGGCCCCATGGGCTGGGACAACCGGCATGCTTAAGACCAATAAATCGGGATTCAGGGTAAGCTCCCGGTCCAGGATAGGTTCCCAAACTTTAATCTGCAGAGGATCATGCTCAACCAGAGGTTTACGGTCGAATTCATAGTGAATGAATCGGATTCCTGCTCGCCGGGCTTGAGTGTACAGTCGTTCCTTGAAGCCGTATGTTCTAATATCTCTATAGATGACAGTAATTTCAGCCTGAGGATTTATTTCCTTTAATTTGAGGGCATTTTTAAGAGCAGTCGTACAGCATATCCGGCTGCAGAACCGTTCTCCTGGGCCAACACATTGGATCATCACCACTGATCCCAGATCACTTACCCGATCATTGTAAGAGCCTAAAAGGTTCTCAAAATCACCCTGGGTAATGACCTGTTTGTCGCATTCAAGACCATATTCCGGGCCCCGGTATTCTTCTCCACCAGTTGCTACAATAACAGCCCCGTGATCGATCTCCGACTTAACACCATTTTGCTGTATGACCGAGGTGAAATTACCCTTAAATCCACCCATCGACTCTAACTGGCTGCCGAGATGAACGTTGATCAGCCGATTTTGTTTGATTTTTAAGGACAACTCTGCGAGATATTCCTGGGGTGATCTATCTAGGCCAGGGCCGCTTCTTCCACCACCGTTGGCGGGCACAAAATATTGTAGGTTGCGGAGATTTCCACCGAGACGATCTTGCCTTTCGATCAGATGAACGGGAAACTCCTGGTCGGCCAGGGTTATCGCGGCTGTCATCCCGGCTGCGCCGCCGCCGATGATCAAGACGGTATTGTTGACCGGAACCACCCTTGTTTCTAGTGGTTCAAGCTCGGATGCCCTGGCTACCGCCATCCTGACCAAGGTCTTCGCTTTCTCGGTTGCCCTGATGTAATCATCGGAGTGGATCCAGGAACATTGATTGCGAATGTTGGCCATCTCAAATAGATATGGATTCAAACCTGCCTTACGGATAGCGTCCTGGAAGAGCGGTTCATGGGTTAGCGGGGTACAAGCGGCCACAACGACCCGGTTTAGGGCTAACTCTTTTACCCGATCGATTATGTGGGCAATTGAATCCTGGGAACAAGTGTATAGGCTGTCTTCGGAGTGGACAACACCTGATAAGGTCCTGGCATATTCAGCTACACTGGGTACATCAAGAAAACCACCGATATTGCTGCCACAATGGCAGGCAAATACGCCGATCCGTAGTTCCTCATCAACAATATCACGCTCACTTGGGTATTCTTGAATTTGGGTAAGCGTGTGGCGGGCTGGGGCTAAGAGCTGGGCTGCAGCGGCGGCCGCGCCGCTGGCTTCAACAACTGTTTCCGGGATATCCTTTGGTTCCCGAAATGGGCCAGCAACATAGATGCCCTCTTTGCTGGTCTTAAGAGGATTAAAGAGGGTCGTATGGCAAAAGCCGTAGTTATCCAACTCGATGCCCAGGCGCTGCCCCAAATCTCGGACCGATTGTGAAATCTCCATCCCTACCGAAAGAACAACCAGGTCAAATTCATCTTCGATAATTGTAGAAGAGCCATCAAAGGAGGATGAATACCGGACCAATAAATTCCGACTAACCGGATCTTCCTTTACATCACTAAGACGACAGCGGGTGTATTTGACGCCATACTTATGCTCGGCCCGGCGATAATATTCTTCGTATCCTTTGCTATAGGCGCGGGTGTCCATGAAGAACACCTGGCAGGAAACATTCCCATCACCGTTGCCTCTGCGGACGTCAGCCTGGGCATGTTCGATGGTCATGATGGCTTCTTTAGCGGCATACATGCAGCATACAGATGAACAATAATCATGGCTTTGATCGCGGCTGCCGACGCACTGCAGGAATGCGATCCGTTTAGGACTTGCGCCGTCAGACGGCCGCTGCACGTGGCCCTCGGTCGGCCCGCTGGCTGAGAGCATACGCTCGTACTGGAGGGAAGTCACAACATTTGGATAGCGGCCCATTCCAAACTCGGCCGATAGTTGAGCGTTGTAGATCTGATACCCTGGCGCAAGGATCAGAGCGCCAACATCGATCTCCTCAAAACGCTCCACTTCATCAAGGTTAATGGCATCTACGCCACAGGCGAAGGTGCAGCTCATGCATTCAGAACAAATACCACAAGCGAGACAACGGTCGGCCTCAGCCATGGCTGATTCATCGTCATAACCGCCCTCGATCTCGCTGAAATTGTTTATTCGCTCATTTATAGAAAGCTCCGGTAGCGGCACTCGGGGCTGAAGCCGAATTTGCCCTTGGGCCACACGCCTTGTGATTTCATTTTTCGTCAGATGCACCACCGGAAGTTTAGGTGGTTTTGGGGGCTCCAGGTGTTCGGCTTGAAGATAGCGAATAATGGACCGGGCTGCGGTATGCCCGCTGGCTACCGCCTCAATTACAAAGGCTGTTCCGGATACGCTGTCACCGGCAGCAAAGACGCCTTCACGTGTCGCTGCCAATGTATTAGGATTAACAGCAATCGTCTGTTGACCTGTCAAGCCGACGCCCGCATCATCAGGAATAAAGGCCAGGCCCGCTCTCTGGCCAACCGAAAAAATGACCGTATCACAGGGAATAAAGTGGTGACTGTTCTCAACCTTTTCCACGTGGAGACGGCCTGTTTCATCAAAATTGAATGAAGCCACATGTTGGCACTCGACACCAGTCACGCGTCCCTTCTCATCAGAGGTAATGCGTTCGAAGGACCTTCCTGGGTAGATCACCACCCCTTCAGCTTCCGCGGCCTCTATTTCCCATCGGTGAGCGGGCATTTCATCACGCCCCTCGAGACAGGCTAAATGGACCTCCTTGCCCAAGCGGACGGCGCTCCTGGCACAATCGATGGCGACGTTTCCGCCTCCTAAAACCAGAACACGATCGCCGAGATTATCTAACTTACCATTTGAATATCGGTCCAGGCGGACATCGCGTAAAAAGTGAGTGTTAATGATCACACCGTCCAGATCGGAACCGGGGATAGGCAATCGGATGCCTTCATGGGCGCCAACGGCAATCAGAACGGCGTCAAATCCCTCGTCGAAGAGGTCATCGAGATTATTTACGTGTGTGCTTAATCTGAGGTCTACTCCCAGATCAACAATATCCTGAACTTCCCGCTCGATGATCTCGGTTGGTAGACGATAGGCTGGCACGCCGAGACGCAGCATGCCGCCTGCCACGGGCATGGCCTCGAAAATCGTGACACGGTATCCAGCCATTATGAGATCTTGGGCTGCGGTCAATCCACAAGGACCGGCGCCAATGATGGCGACTCTTTCCTTAAACTTGTGGGGAACGGGTTCTACTGGCTGGCGTTCCTTGGCGTAAATCTTGTCGGTTACAAAACGCTTCAAAGCGCGAATATTGATGGGTTCGTCCACCAGTCCACGATTGCAAGCATCCTCACAGCGATGGTTGCAGATTCGACCACAAATTCCAGGAAAGGGATTGTCCATCTTAATAACCCGAAGGGCATCCTCCCAGCGTCCTTCGCGAATAAGAGCGATGTATCCCTGGGCTCGTTGGCCTGCGGGACATGCATCCCGGCAAGGAGCGATCCCGAGCTTTTCGATAGCATATGCATTGGGAACAGCCTGAGGGTACAACTTATATGCTGCCCGGCGTGGGGCTAATCCTTCATTAAAGTTATCCGGAATAATAATCGGGCAGACTTCCGCGCAATCACCACAGCTCACACACTTATCTAAATCGATATAGCGCGGTTTATGACGAATCCCAACTGTGAAGTTTCCCGCTTGTCCCGAGATGCCGTCTACCTCGGTGTTGGTCAGAATCTCTATGTTGGTATGATTACCTACTTCGATAAGTTTGGGAGAAATTGTGCACATAGCGCAGTCATTGGTGGGAAATGTTTTGTCCAGTTGGGCCATCTTCCCGCCAATGGCTGATTTCGTTTCAACCAGGTACACCTTGAAGCCCTGGTCGGCGAGATCGAGCGACGACTGCATTCCAGCGATGCCGCCGCCAACAACCATTGCAGCACCGACAGGTGAATTATTTCTTGTTGCTTTAAGAGGAATGTTCGAACTATTCAGCTGCATATTATTCCTTAAACGCGTCTGCCTCTAAATGATAAATCCTCTTCGGTATCTAATTCTTGAACGGCTGAGAACCCCTTCTGACCGTTATCGGATCTGAGTGGATTAGGTCCCAGCCGCCTTATACGTTCCGTCATTGTATGGGCTGCGGCCGCGAAGGCCTGCGCCTGGCTTCCAGACATAAAAAACAAGCCTAGCCGTTCTCTCTCCAAACCGATGTCCTCCAGGATCTCCCGGGCTCGCTCCAGGCGAGCGCGCCCACGTTCGTTTCCCCGAACATGGTGGCAGTTACCAAGCGGACAGGCAACCACATAGACACCATCAGCCCCTTGTTCAAAGGCTTCAAGAACATATCGTATATCCATTTTGCCTGTACACGGCAGCCGTATAAATTTCACATTAGCTGGATATTGGATGTTTAACGACCCTGCTGTATCAGCAGCCATAAAACCACAGAAGATGCAGTAAAAAGCAGTAATCTCTGGTTCAAAATATTGATCGTGGTTTTGTTTATTCATAAATCTTTTGTATTTTCCCCGTAACGGATGGTTCATTTTGCCAACGACCAAGACCGCCAATATTTTGAAGCAATATCTGTTCGTCCGAATAATTGACCAGTTGAATTGCATTGGCTGGGCACTCGCCAGTACATGTGCCGCATCCCTGGCATTGGGCCGGATCAATAAAAGCCGCTCCGCCGAGGCCGCCCACACCGATACGACCACTCCTTTCGATAACCTGGGGGATCCCAAAAGGACAGGTCCGTGTACAGGTCAAGCAGCCCACGCATTTAGACGGATCAACCTCAGCCACGACACCGCCCAAGAACATCGTTCCCTGGGATAATAAGGTCAAAGCCCTGGCCGCAGCGGCGAGAGCATGACTGATGCTCTCTTCGATAAATTTTGGATAGTGAGCCATTCCCGCAAGAAAAATGCCTTCCCTCATCATATCCATAGGGCGCAGTTTCATCTGCGCTTCCTGAAAGAAACCTTCGGAAGATAAGGGCAGCCGCAACATCTCGGCCAATTCCTTCGTTCCCCTGGATGGCGCGATTGACATGCTTAAGGGAACCAGGTCGGCGGGTAGAGACAGCCATCGGTTTAGTGAAAGATCCCGGATTTGCACTTTTAAGCCGTCACGGTCAACAATTATCTCCGGGGGGACTACATCGGTATAGCGAATGAACACAACGCCCAATCTTCTGGCTTCTGTGTAATATTCTTCCCGAAAACCATAGGTCACAATATTCTTGTAAAGAACCGTCACGTTGCAATTGGGGTTAAACAGCTTGATACGTATCGCGTTCTTCATGGTGTTGGTGCAGCATACTCGAGAACAATACTCGATAGAACCTTGCGGCCGCACACACTGGATCATGACCACATCCTTCAGTGCAGCGATCTCTTCCGGATAGTGGACTACTTTTTCTTCCAGGGCTTCCTGGGTGATAACCCCATCAATATCCAGCCAATGGTGTTCATGGGTCTCGCGACCCCCAGTAGCCAAGATTGTAACGCCATGTTCAATTCGGATTGTTTCCTCCGATCCATCCGGGTGTTTGGTACGCAATTCAGCCCAGAAACGGCCTGGATGGCCTTCGTGGGCAATCACCTCGGTATTTATAGAGGTGGTAATTCGTTGATGAGCCCTGACCCGATTGACTAAATCGCGGCCTAAACGACGGGGATTATCCCCTTCAGCAACGTAATACATGTTTTGCAGGTGCCCACCAAGAACGTTAGAACGTTCCACCAGATAAACATCGTAACCACTGTCGGCTATAGCCAGGGCTGCCGTCATCCCTGCCAATCCACCGCCAATAACAAGAGCTGACGATTGGGCCACGAATGGCTGTTTGTAAACGGGTTTCGCGGCCGCCACACGACCAGCAGCCATCCTGATGAGCTCAATCGCCTTTCGATTGGCCTTCTCGGGCTGGTTGATATGGACCCTGAAGCAGTGATCCCGCAAATTGACCATCTCTAGGAGGTACGGATTGAGGCCAGCTTCCCTAATTGTTCTTTGAAAGAGAGGCTCGTGGGTCCGATTGCTGCAGGCTGCTATAACAACCCGATTTAGTCTGTTTGTTGTGATCGTATCCTTGATATGGTCTAGGGCCTGGGGGAAGCAAGCCAGCTCTACTGATTCAGCCGAGTTCACACCAGGCCACTCTTTAGCCTGATGGACCAACATTGGAAAACTTAGGGTATCAGACATTGTTTGGCCACAAGAGCAGGCAAAAACGCCAATCCGTGGTGGTTCTTCGCTGACATCTCGTTCTGGAGGTAGGCCTTCACTTGCAAGAAAAGGATATTCTCGGGTGAATTCGTGAGTGTTCAGCTGATCGTTTAGCAGTCTCATTACCTCGGCCGCTGCCCCACTGGCATCGAGAATCGTTTCCGATATCTCTTTAGGTGAGGAAAAGGCGCCGCATACAAAGACGCCGGAATGGGTGGTTTGGAGGGGGGTAAATTTGTGGGTTTCGCAGAAACCATACTTATTTAGGCTCAGATCCAGCATCTTTGTGAAATGCGAGGTCGAATTTGGGGGTTGAAGGCCGGTCGCCAACACCACCATTTCATATTCCTCTTCCTGTACTGTGCCGTCAGGACTGGCATATTGAAGGATTAGATTGCCCGTGGCCGGATTCTCGCGTATTTCGGACACCCGGCAGAGAAGGTATCTAATGCCATGAATATCTCGGGCTTTAGCAAAATAAGTGCTGTACTCTTTATTAAAAGCCCTTTCCTCCATCATGAAGATTGAACAATCGATGTCTGGGCCTAGCCGCTGTTTCGCCAGCATGGCTTCTTTAGTGGCATACATACAGCAAATCGATGAACAATAAGCCCGTTCCTGATCCCGGGAGCCAATACACTGCAGCCAGGCAATCGATTGGGGATTACGTCCATCGGAAGGCCTTGTGACGACACCCTCCGTTGGCCCTGAGCGACTGGCGAGGCGTTCATATTCCATGGCCCTTAGAACATTGGCGTACCGGCCATAACCTAGCTCATCCAATTCACCTGGATCAAATGACTTGAACCCTAAGGCCAGGATGATTGCGCCTACTTCAACAGAAAATAAGCGCGGTTGATCTTCTAAATCAATCGCTTGAGTCGGACAGACCTCAACGCATTTACCACAGCTCTCGCAGTATGGTCCGCGGTCGATAATATAGGCGTCCGGTATAGCCCGCGGGGAAACTTTATAAGCAGCTTTACGGTTGGTCATCCCCAGCTGGTACCCATCAGCTAATTCAATCGGGCAAACTTGAGCACATAGATCGCAGTTAATACACCGATCAGGATCGACATATCTGGGTTCCTGGCGCAGGGAAGCCGTAAAATTGCCAGCTTGCCCCACTACATCAACAACGTGGGCATTGGTTAATACCTCGATATTGGGATGCTGGTTATGATGAATATAAGCCGGTGATATGGACGGTCGCGTGCAACCGTAGCCATGGTCAGAAGTCCCCCGGCATAATACACAGTCGTGCTGAGGGAACATATATCCCAATTGGGCAACTCGTCCACCCAGGCAGGGCGTGTGCTCGATCAAGAAAACCCTCAAGCCTGAATCTGCAAGGTCAAGAGCCGCCCGCATTCCGCCTATTCCACCACCAACGACCATGGCTGCAGCGGGTTTTGATTGACTTGGTCGCTTGTGATTATTTATCATGCATTCTTCCAATAAAGATATTAATCATTCTCGAATTCAGAAAACATGCCTAATTTCTTGTTACTTATTCTCCTTGAATTAGGCTATCGCTTTAATGAATAATTATTGGATATTCCGAAGAACATTTCCTGGTTCTCTCTATGAGTTCCATCGTTCAACTGTTCGTCTTGAATCGAGTGGAGTAATCGGCTGCAGCGGGATTGAATATTAGTTAGGTGGGAGGCTTTTTTTCCACCAAAAAATATGATTAATTGAACGGCGCAGCCACACCAACCCACTCTCGTGGTTTAGCATCAATTAAAGCGACCACCTAGGAGTATTCAAGTGACAATTGTCACTAATATTTCAGAGAATAATCATAAAAATAGGGGCAGCCTATCGACTGCTCTATTTTTATTCTTGTTTGGGAATGGATGCGTTAGAGTGTCGGGAGCAAAAATTCGTATGCGCTTAAAGCCGCTTTTACGCCCTCTCCTACAGCAACCAGCACTTGTTCAGCAAAGATATTTGTCACATCCCCAGCTGCAAACAGGCCATCTATGTTGGTTCGATTGTAGCAGTCAACTTTGATAAAACCCGCATCATCAAGCTCCGCCAAATTTAATACCATCTTATTGTTAGGCCTAAGGGCCATTTCCACAAAGGTTCCGTCGGCCGGTATATCAGATTCCACACCGTCTGGGTCTTCTACTACAATTCGTTCAGCGTAACCGTCACCCAAAACGCGGGTTACCTTATATCCCTCCAAGATGGTCACGTTGGGAGCGCGCTTGATCTTTTTACCGATGGCCGTATCGAGAATGGAACCTGCTGGCCCGATGAGGTGGACTTGCTTGGCAACAGTAGCCAGTTCAGCAGTAGAACGGAGGGCGAGATCGCCATCTCCGATCACAACTGCCCTCTTATCAATAAAGAGTGGAGCGTAACTCACCGCCGAGTAACACAATCCTCGGGAAAGATACTCGCGCTCTCCGGGCACATCCATTAACTGCTGGCGGGCGCCGGTGGCAACAATAACCGTTTTGGCTTTTAGTGCATCGCCGTCCTTGATCTTTACCAGGAAATGGTCATCTTCTTGGGTAATTTGTTCAACGGCCTCCATTCGCCGGGCGAAGTTTAGATACTCCAGTTCCTTTCTGAAGGCTTCAACGACATCCACGCCGTTGATGACCAGATAATTATCCATACCAGGCAGTTCCAAATGAAAGTTAGTTTTTCCGCCAAGATCTTTAGATATAAGCAAGACATTAAGACGTCTACGAATGGCGTAAATAGCAGCAGTCAGGCCCGCTGGGCCTCCGCCAACAACAATGAGATCATACATTTTTTCACCTCACAGATCCTCTTCCGAATCGCAGCCAGATTAGCCATCCTACTGAGTTGCAGGCCGCTTTTCTGGGCGAATGGATGGGGGATATTTATTCTTCTGTCACCTCTTTAATAAAGCCTTCTTGCATCATCATCTGGGTCATTCTTCGGGAACGGTCGATGATGCTCGTGGCGTGTTCGAAGAGTTCATCATAGCTAAGGTCAATTCGAGCCACACCTAGATCAACTGCTTTCCGGCCCACAGCCGCAGCCTCACGAGAAAAGACTTCCCAATCATCCATATTGGGTAAAATATGTTCGTCATCCAAGGCGTCGCCGATATGATTGGCCAGAGCACTAGCTGCTGCAAAACACATTTCGTCTGTAATCGTCGTCGCCTGGACGTCCAGAGCGCCTCGGAAGATACCGGGGAATCCCAGCGAGTTATTGACCTGGTTTGGAAAGTCTGAACGACCCGTCGCAACGATAGATGCACCAGCCTCGAGGGCTTCCCAGGGCCAAATCTCGGGAATTGGATTGGCGCAGGCAAATAGGATGGAGTCGTTGTTCATCCGCTCAACCCATTCAGGCAAAATAGTGCCTGGACCGGGCTTCGATAGAGCGATAACAACATCAGCGCCTTCCATGGCCTCCGGAGTGCTGCCTTGGCGATTATCCTTATTTGTCATCTGGCACAGACGCCATTTATCAACGTATTCGTGCCGCCTCTTCTCCAGGTCGCCGCGATCTGGACCGAGGATGCCTTTTGAATCGACCATCAGGCACCTCCCAGGGTCGGCGCCCCAGCCAAAGATCAAGCGGGAGCAGGCCACGTTGGAGGCGCCGCTGCCAACGAAAACGATATTCGCGTCCTCCATCTTTTTGCCAACTAACTTAAGAGCATTGATCAGGCCAGCAAGGGTGACAGTAGCAGTACCCTGCTGGTCGTCGTGCCACACAGGTATTTCGGCCTTCTCCCTGAGTGTGTCCAGAATGCGGAAGCATTTAGGCTGGGAAATATCTTCCAGATTCACGCCGCCAAATGCTGGCTGCAGCATTAACACAGTGTCGATGATTTTCGCAGGATCCTTCGTATCCAGCATGATGGGAACAGCATCGACGCCACCGAGGTATTTATACAACAGAGCCTTGCCCTCCATCACTGGTAGCCCTGCCTTGGGTCCAATGTCGCCCAAGCCTAAGACCCTGGTGCCATCGCTGACGACTGCCACGGTATTCCACTTGTTTGTGTAATCGTAGACTTTATCGGGATCGGCATTGATGGCCTTGCACGGTTCAGCAACGCCAGGTGTATACCAGATGGCAAAATCATTAAAGTCCCGCACCCGGCACTTCAGGTTTGTTTCAATTTTGCCCCGGTAGAAGGGGTGAAGCTCCATTGCATCGGCCTCGGGTTTCTTGGCTTTTGCCAGGAGTGCGTCTATATCGACGCCCTCTTTTTCTACTAACATTATTAATCTCCTTGAATTTTCATTGTTGGCGACGTTTTTGCAGGCACCAGGATTGACCTGCGTCAGCCTGCCATTGTCTCCTGTTGGAGATAAGAGTCAGCGTAAATCACTTTATTTAACAATATTTGGACTGTCTTCCATATTGCTGCCTGTTCTCGGTCAACCATATCGACATCATCGATTGTAGGCTCTTCCATGGCGGCGATACGGTCATGGATCGTCAAATATAATTTGCCAACGGCCGTGCTGTCGTCTCGATCCTCTATAATCGATATTGTCTTTTTGAGTTCCTGGTCAAAGGGATCGGCTATCATCATCGACAATCCAGCGCCCATCAACATGGCACAGTAGACCTGATTTATAAGGGAACGATTCTCGTGAGGAACGGAATTGGAAACATTGCTTAAGCCAATAGAGATAGATGGCGGCGGGTCCCAGGCATATTGCAATGTCCTCACCGCCTCTAACAACTCTGGGCAATATTCCTGGCAGCCTGAGACTGTGAGCACCAGCGGATCAATTATCAGATCTTCGATCGCATAATCTATCTCAAGCATCCTCGGAATTAATGATTCCAGAGCGATTGTCACCCGTTCATCAGCGCCGACTGGGATGCCGCTCTTACCCATGGTCAGAGCAATCAATCGAGCATCGTAGGCTTTAGCTAATAGTGGCACTTTCTCCAATCTTTCTGGCTCGGCCGAGGTAGAGTTAACGATGGGTCGCGCTTTTGTGACCGTTTTCAGACCGGCTTCAATTCCCTGCAGGTTTGTACTGTCAAAACTCAAGGGAATATCAACCACGGCTTCGATTGTCTTAACCATCCAGGGAAAGACTTCTTCCCAATCCTTCTTCCGGGGACCTAGATTAATATCCAAGGCCTGGGCGCCTGCCTCAGCCTGCCTAGCAGCCAGGTCCTGGAAAAATTTTGCATCTTTCTCCCGAAGGGCGTCTTTAACGCTTTGAGCAATAATGTGAATATTTTCACCAATTATATACATGGATATCTCCTTATTAAGGGGTGTTGGTCGAATCAGGGCTCAGCCCTTGGTCGAATCCCCATACACACCATAAACCTGATCCGGCGTGAGTGCAGCCGGAAATTCATTTCGGGCAGTTTCACGTGCTGTGTAGCAAAGATGGCAGGCATCGACATAGCCATCCTCATGTTCGACGCCAAGTCTAGTCGCCAATTCTGTTGGCCCACCTTCTAGTAGAGGCCCGACAATAGGATCGGCCGCTGGATCGTAATGGACCAATATTTCTTTTAGAGGCCGTTCAAACAGATTTCCAATAACTATGCCTTGACACAGATGCAGATTACCAAAGGGGTCGAGATGAATCCGGCCTGGATTGGCCAAATTCTCGTATGGACAGGTGGAAAAAGTATTCCATGGTTGCAACGGTAAATCACCTACCAGCTTTTTAGCCGCCCGTCCCCGATACATTACGTCTCCACCAGCCAGCGGCAAGCCTGGTTCCGAGGCCTCGGGATCGCGCATCCCAGTTGGTGGATCAACTGTAATGGTGCCTGTATCGATAAACAACTCCTGAGCTGCTTTGATCCCTGGATGCGGTTCACCACTGGAAACCTCATCACCATGGAATAAATCATAGGAGATGTCGAGGACATCCAGGCCTGCTGCTGCCAGAGGTTGGAGCCAGGTCCAGGCGTCTTCTCCCCCTGTAGCCCAATAGCCGTTGGTAACGATTCCCGTGGAGAACCCAAATTTCTTTGCCCTACCGACTGCTTCCACGAGAATCGGATAATAGAGAAATACCTCCCCGCCTTCAAAGTATATCTGCTCGATGCTATCAACCTCATTTGCCTGTTTAAAAACATTATCGAGTTGGGCTAAGGTAAAAGTTCCACTTTGCCAGGGACTGCCCCAGACAAAGCAGTGATCGCACTCGAAATTACAGATGTATGTCAGTAAAATGTGAAGACCTGTCAGCTCCATAACTATCCTCCCTGTTCTATTAACAAGATAGGGATAAATCTTATCGAACAGTCCATCTGCTCCAACCCTAAGTCCATCAAGCCGGCGCCTTGATCTGGCTCAGCTCTTTAACGACCGATGGAAAAAGGGCCAGGTTCGTATGGGGTAGAAATAGGGCCGAGGTGAAAGCGTCATAAAACGAATTATCGGCCGACAGCTCGATATAGGTCATTCTGCCGGCAATATGCTGGATTCGTGCTCGCATCTTCCTGTCTAACAAGGCCAGGTAAGCGCCACGTACTGCCGTGTTGCCCAAGAACTGAAAGCGATCCCAGGGCAAATCTGGTAATAGACCTATTTCTACTGCTTTTTCCACATTGATGTATTTGCCAAATGCCCCGCCAATTAGCACCTGTTCCACACTATCTAAGGAGATTCCGACGCTTTTCGCGAGAACGGTAAATCCAGCAAAGATGGCAGCTTTGGCGCGAAGCAGATTGTCGACATCCACCCTGGTTATCACAATATCGCGACCGTGGTGGGTTTCGTTGGCCCAAGCCACCACGTATTCGAGGCCGTGCTCACCACGGCGAACGCGCTCGTTGGGTAATCCGGCCTTAAAATTCCCGCCCTTATCTACAATGCCAGTGAGGAACAGTTCGGCCAGAAGCGAGATCAAACCACTTCCACATAGACCACGAGGTTTGGTCTCTCCGATAACCCTGTAAACCGGTTCCCAACTCTGGCTGTTGATCCATACCTCTTCAATTGCGCCACGGGTGGCTCTCATGCCATGGAGCACGCCGGCGCCTTCAAAGGCAGGTCCGGCCGAGCAGGCACAAGTTACCAACCACTCCTGAGATCCCAGGACGGTCTCGCCGTTGGTGCCAATATCCAAAAAGAGGTTGACATTCTTGGAGCCATCCATCCCTGAGGATAGGACCCCGGCGCTGATGTCGGCGCCGACATAACTGGCCACACCAGGCAAACAGTCGACTACCGCTTCAGGGTGGATATTCAGGCCAACTTCC
>BTQB01000025.1:0-15677 GCA_036985655.1 Anaerolineae bacterium
ATGACCGGGGCCAGGCCACAGGATCCCACGCAGTGCACTCTCTTTAACGTATACAGCAAGTCTTCAGTCGTCTGATCTGGCTCGATACCGAGTTCGGCTCTAAGCCGCTGCAGAAGCCCGGCCGCTCCTCGAACATAACAGGCCGTGCCCTCACAAAGTTGTATCTTGTAACGACCCAGTGGTTTGAAGGAGAAGGACGTGTAAAAGGTGGCAGCGCTGTATACCTGGCTGAGGGGCAGACGCAAGTTAGAGGCCGCCTTTCGAACCTCCTCGGCCGGCAGGTAGCCATGGCACTCGGTTATATCATGCAGCAGGGCCAGGACGGCGCCTGCTTTGGCTTGTTGATACCTTTCAGCTGGAAGCATTTGAGTTGTACAAAACCGGGCAGACCACATGTGACCAGCAGGACACTGGCTCACACAGACTGTCTACCTGGCTTTTCCTCCTTTTATTTAGATGCCCAGTCCTTGACGGCGTTCTTTTATCGCCTCAACCAGTTTTGATGCGGCCGCTTTCGCATCGGGCTCGACGATGAAGTAACCACCCAGCAGATCCTTGGCAGTTTCTGTTAGCACCTTGACGACAAGGGGGCTGCCAGTCACCGGCGGCACGACCCCAACGTGGGTCGGCAAACCCATGGCCACGGCCCAGGTGCCGATAGACACGGCTTTCTCCATGGCCGCTTCGGGCGCAGTTGCCACCACCGGCAGCTGGCTCGTATCCACGCCTAGTTTGTTGGCGACAGCGGTTGCGATGGAAGCTGCTCGAGTATTGTCTACACAGGACCCCGTGTGCAGGGCCAGTGGTAGAGGTCCGCCCAATCCGGCCGCCTCGCCAAGCGCAGTTAAGACCGCTTTCAAGCCAGGGCCCGCAAACTCCTCAGTTGCGGCCGGAGTCAGCAAGCCATGTCGGGCGAAGCTGCCAGCCGCACAGCCTGTACAAAGGATTAATATATTGGCTGCCGCCAGCTCTTTAATCAGATCTACAAACATCTTATCCTGGGTGATCTTGACGTCGTTACAACCAGCGAATAGGCAAATCCCAAAGATGTTGCCGTTTACGATGTTATCGATCAACGGCTGCAGTGGATCGTCAGGATTTAGCAAAGCAAGCACCTGGAGGATCGATTCAGCAGATAGGCCAGCGAGCGCGTCATTAACAACTGGGGGAATACTAACTTTAGCCGGGTCCCTTCTCTTGAAGGCCTCAATGGCCAGGCCTAATATCTCCCGGGCAGTCTCACCCGCCTGCTCTTCTTTAAATTCGATGTGGGTCGCGCCCGTTATCTTGGCAATGGGCATGGTGGTAATGATCTCAGTGTGGTAGCCGTCCACAAAGGGCAGGCTGGGCATGATACATTGATAGTCGACCACGGCCGCGTCCAGGGCGCCGGTTATAATAGCCAGCTCTTGGGAAAGGGAATTTGTGGCCGACGGAATGCCATGGCGCATCATCACTTCAAGGCCGGTGCAGCATATGCCAACCAAATTAATGCCTTCAGGTGCGCCAGCAGCAACCGCCTCTTCTTTAAGAATTTCTGCTTGAGCGACAATAACCTCGGAGAGAACAGGATTATGCCCGTGAACGGCTACGTTAACGGCATTTTCCTTAAGAGTACCCAAGTTGGCTTGAGCCATTACTGGTTTAGGCGTTCCAAACAGAATATCTGACAGGTCTGTGGCCAGGAACATGCCCGTGTAATCTCCTATGGCGCATTTTATCGCCCCCAAAAGGATGTTCACGGCATCGGCATCAACACCATTGGTCGTGCGGTGCATAACTTCTGCTACACCTGAATCCAGACCCGCAGGCACCAAACCAAGTTTCTCAAACACGGCCATACGACCCTCTGTGACCGTTGTTTTAAGCCAAACCGGAGGTTCTTCTCTCTCCGAAAATTCGTCCAGCGCCAGCTGGGCCAGTTCACCTGCCAATTCAGGGGTTGATTTACCGTCCCGCTCAATGCCGACGCGGTCTAGGACCGCGAAGAATTTGCCTTCATCCTGTATAGCGTAATCCGGCGCCTGGCCCCGGCTGAACTTGAGCATGGTATGGGCCAGATGTTTAGCATGAGCCGAGTGGGAGGCCGTGCCGCCGGCGATGCTGCGGGCCAGGCCTCGGGCCACTATTACATCCGCATTGGCGCCGCATATGCCAAATTTTGGTCCGGTTACACCAAAGGGATCTATCCTGCAAGGCCCCTGGAGGCAGTGGCGACAGCAAAGGCCAGTCTCACCAAAGCCACATTGGGGCAGCTGGGCTTCAAATCGATCCCAGACGGTGTTAATACCTTCTGCTTTCGCTTTATCGAGCAGGTATATTGAATCAAGGCTGATTGATCTTTCCATTGCTTACTCCTCCACTTCTTGAACCAGGGTTGACTCGCCCAAGACCTTGGCCCCGGACAACAAAACGCTGGCTCGCGATCTTGATTGATGGGCAAACTCGTCACCCGTTGCGTATACAATAGCTCCCGTTGGGCATGCCTCAACGCAAGCCGGAACAGCCCTGTCCGGACACAGATCGCATTTCAGGGCCATAACTTTGCCATCAGGGGCGGCTGCCCGGGCGATCATGCCAAAAGGACACATCATCACGCACATCCCACAGGCAATACAGGCGTTTTTGCCTCCGACGTTGGTGACGGCGTCAATGGTGGTGCCATTGACGATGTCGTCGGCCGACCTGTGCATTGCCTGTGGTATACAGGCGGCGATACAAGGGGCCGGATCACAATGCCGGCAGGTCATAGCCATTTTTTGTGTGTCAAAATGGCCGTTTGAGACTGCCTCAACATAGATTCGGGTGTGCGGTGGGATGGGTTCCAACATGGCCCCCAATAGGGTTTTGCTCTGAGAGTGCTCGACTGCACAGGCGATCTCGCATGTCTTGCAGCCAGTACACAACTCAGGCAGCACAAAGAGCCGTTTCATGCACGTTGCCTCCTTATTATATGCCTGTCACCACTAGATTATTGGGTGAACCAAACTCGAATCAGAATGTTTCGGCCGAGTTTGGATGGAGTCTTTTCTCCTTTTTCACGCCAGGTCTCAAATGGATCGCAGGCATCCAATCGTGCGCAGCCCTTCGTCCCCAATACGGCACTATTTCAACCGCTCCTCGATCCAAATGATATCAAAAAATGGCTACACAATTCAAGAGCCAAATAAATTTCTTGTAAAAATTGGTTGCGCTTTAGGTGTGCCGGGGTCAATTATTTGGATTCGAATACACCTTCACCCGATCCAAAAGTTAGCTTTTTTAGCTATCACAGATTTGATGCGACTATTTACGGTGGGTAAACAGAACGGTGGCTGCCTGTTACTCCCCAATAAACTGGGCTACTAGCCGTCGCTGCCTTGCTCTATTATCGAAATCGATAAAGATAATCTGCTGCCAGGTTCCTAGAGTGAGCCGGCCATCGATGAAGGGCACCGACAGCGAAGGGCCTAATAACGCCGACCGTACGTGGCTGTGACCATTACCATCGCCCCACCTTGCATTATGGGCGTAGTGACGGCTTGGGTCCACTATCTCATCGAAGAGGCGTCGAATATCATTAAGGCAGCCCGATTCAAATTCAATCGTCGTCAGCGCGCTTGTCGCCGAGGGAGAGAAAAGGGTAACTGTTCCCATAGATAACTCCGTATCAGCCAAAGCCTGGGAGATATCTGGTGTGATATCCAAGATATCAGCATTGCCCCTGGTATTGAAGTCGATAATTTGGGATTTAACGGTCATTTTTTTCTCCAAAAAGATGAGTGTTCGCCAAAGCTGCTTAAGTAAGCGCCAAAATGAGGATACAATGGTAAAGTAGCATGTCAAAGATTAAGATCGTTTACCGTACAAATACAACTGGGCAGCGCCGACTAATAATACAAGGATTGAACTGACGTTGTCATTCTGGCGAACTATACAAAACGGAATAATTCTGAAGCGAGACATGGTTGACATTCCCGAGGTCTTTCGTCGTGCCTTTGAAGAGCAGGATGAATGGGGTGAAGGCGATGAGGGCAGCGGGGGTAAGGGAGATGGCCGTCCTGGTAGATCGTGGTGGAAAAACCGTTGGATCTGGCTCGCAGCAATCACCCTCATCCTGATCTTAAGTTTTAATTGGATAATCACTACTTATACAGATTGGCTTTGGTTTAGTACGCTCGATTTTCAATCTGTGTGGTTAACACAGTGGCTCGTCCAGGTGGCTATATTTCTTATCGCCCTCCTTATCGCTGGGGCCGTGGTGCTTATCAATTGGCGAATTGGTCTAAGCAATGGACGACAATCACGATCCTTATTTGGACCCCCGATATTAGACTTGCCTCAGATAAGTTGGTTGGTCAACGGATTGGGCGTATTGATTGCAGTGGTGTTTGCCAGTGCAGCGAGCGCCCAGTGGGAGCAAATCCTTCTCTTTTTTTATCGCCAACCGTTCAACATTGATGATCCTATTTTTAATATCGATATTGGCTTCTATATGTTTGAGCTGCCCGTGTATGGGTTTATCAAGGGCTGGTCAATGTCTTTGCTTGTCATCACGCTTCTAGGGGTTGCCGGTTTGTATCTGGTAGAAAACAGGCCGAATCTGGAACAGCGTCAATGGCAGTTGGTGTTTTCGCCATCGATGCGGCGGCATGTAGCATTTTTAGCGACATTAATTTTCTTGTTTTGGGCCGCAGGTTATTGGTTAGATACCTATCAGCTGCTCTATTCGCCTCGTGGTGTTGTGTTTGGGGCCAGTTTTACAGATCTTAAGGCCTCGCTGCCTGCTTTGTATGTTCAAATGGGGTTAATGCTTTTATTAGCATTGGTGACCGCTGTCAACATTTTTCGATCGGCTCTCAGACCACTTCTAATAGTTGGCGGCATATGGCTGGTTGCCACAATAGCGCTGGCCATGGTATATCCGACTGTCTTACAGCGTTACTCGGTTGAGCCCAATGAACTATCAAAGGAACGACCTTATATCAAGAACAACATCGAACTGACCCGTATAGCATTTGGGTTGGACGAGGTAGACACCAGGGCATTTGGTAATGTCACTGAACTAACCAACCAGGATCTGGTTCAGAACACAGAGACACTGAAAAATGTGCGTCTTTGGGACTACCGGCCTCTCCAACAAACTTATGCCCAATTGCAGGAGCTCCGTCCGTATTACGAGTTCAGCTCAATTGATATCGACCGCTATGAGATCGATGGCGAGGTACGCCAGGTCATGCTGGCTGGTCGTGAATTGAATAAACAAAACCTGCCGGGCCAATCCTGGGTAAACCAGAAATTAGAATTTACCCACGGCTATGGAGTGGTAATGAATCCGGTTGATAAGGTAACACCCCAGGGTCGTCCCGAATTTTACATCAAGGATCTTCCCCCAAAAAGCACAATATCCCTGGACGTGGACCAGCCAGCAATTTATTATGGCGAATTGATGAATGATGTCGTTTTTGCCGGCAGCGGGTTGGATGAATTCGATTACCCGGTGGGAGAGGCCAACGCTTACAGTAGCTACGAAGGCGATGGAGGCGTTACGCTTAACAATATCTTAAAGAAAGTGGCCTTCGCCATTCGATTTGGAGAAACAAACCTGCTCTTAAGCGACTATATTGATGATGAAACCCGCATATTGATGAACCGCCAGATACGGGATCGCGTGCGCAAAATAACACCCTTCCTGGCGTTAGATAATGATCCTTACCTGATTGTCGCGGACGGCCAGTTGGTATGGATGCTCGACGCTTATACGATTAGCAACAACTTCCCCTACTCTACACCGACAGAGGAGGGCTTTAACTACATTCGCAACGCAGTGAAAATCACTGTCGACGCCTATAATGGCTCTGTTAACTACTATCTTGCAGATCCCAGCGACCCCATAGCTCAAGCATACAGCCGGGTCTTTCCCAACCTTTTCCAACCCCTCGATAGTATGCCTGAAACTCTTTTGGCCCACATTCGATACCCTGAGGATCTTTTTGTCGTTCAGACCCGCCAATTCCTGAAGTACCACATGAATGATATCCAGGTGTTTTACAATCAAGAGGACCTTTGGGAAATCCCTCTTGAAGTTTTTGACGGCAACCAGCAGCCAATCGAACCGTATTACGTTATTCTATCCCTGCCGGATGAGGAAGGGGTTGAATTTCTGCTCATTCAACCGTACACACCCGCAGGGAAAGATAACATGATCGCCTGGATAGCGGCCCGAAATGATTGGCCGAATTATGGGCAGCTTGTCGCTTATGAATTACCAAAACAGGAATTGGTCTTTGGGCCAGCTCAAGTGGAAGCGCGAATTGATCAGGACCCAGAAATTTCCGCCCAGCTGTCGCTTTGGAACCAACGGGGTTCCAGGGTTATCCGGGGGAACCTGATCGTCATCCCTATGGGCAGTAGTTTTCTGTATGTCGAACCGATATATCTATTAGCCGAAGCCAGTGAATTACCAGAGCTCAAGCGCGTGATTGTCGCCAGCGGTGATCGCATCGCCATGCGCGAAACGTTATCAGAAGCATTATTAGCCTTAGTTCTAGATCAGTCAAGTGCAGTGGTCGTTGAGGAAGAGGGAACAGAAGCTGAGGTGAGCGACGAATCAACGTCCACGCAATCCCAATCCGAGGCGCCCCCATCCACGATAGTCGATCCAGATCTGGAGGCGTTGATCAACTCGGCCAATGCCCGATTTGAAGCGGCCGAAAAGGCGCAGCGAGAGGGTGATTGGGCTGCTTATGGCCGGGAGTTGGAAGCCCTACAAGAGACGCTGCAGAATCTCATGGAGTTAATTGAAAAGTAGATAATTTCGAATTTCGAATTTCGAAATTGAAACTACCTCTGTGACCTCTATTAATTACCCCTGATTTCCATAGTTCAACGCCGTCTGCGCAAGAATCAGGGCCAGCGTAGATACTGATTCCAAATCGACCCATTCTTCATGAGCATGTGCGCCAGCGCCGGCAGAACCTATCACAACAGTATCGATCCCGGCTTCGGCCAACAGCGATGAGTCCATCCAGGGCATTTCACCGACGATTGATGGCCCGTATCCTAATACCTGGGCAGCAGAATCTGATAGAGTCCTGAATATTTCTGAGCGGGGGGTTGTTTCAAAAGGGTTTCGAACAAAGAATGCGTTTACAGTGGCCGAGAAAGTCTCATCAATGGTAGATAACTCGTCTATAATTCGCTGGAGTTCAGCAACAACTTGATCCTCTGTTTCCCCGGGCACCGTACGTCGCTCAACCTGCAGACGGCAGCGGGCAGCGTAAGCGCTCAGCTCATCACCTCCTCTCAGGATAGCTGCATGCAAGGATGGCGGTCCCACCAACCGGTGGCCCGGCTGACTTCGCAGCGAACACTCCAATTTCTCAAGTTCCACAAGAAATCGCCCCATACGCATGTTGGCGTCGAGACCCAGATCGTACCTGCTCCCATGGGCCGCCCTGCCCTGCACGTCGACATTTAGCCATATAAAGCCCTTATGTGCCAGGCAGATTTTGAGCTGCGTCGGTTCGGTTACAACGGCCGCGTCAGTTGAAAACTGATCGATAACCTCTATTGTTCCAATGCTGGTATACTCCTCATCGGCGACAGCGGCGATTATCAAATCGCCAGATGGGACGATATTCGTATCAACAATCGCCTTGACGGCCGCCATGTTAGCAGCCAGGCCTGATTTCATGTCGTATGCTCCCCGACCGTAAAGACGCCCCTGGCGAACCGCCCCTGAAAGTGGATCAACCATATTAGCGATCCCGACCGTGTCATAATGGGCATTAAGCATCAAGGAGCGACCTCCTCCTCCCGGTAAAACCCCAACAATTGTTGGTCGACCGGGAGTAGATTCCAGGACAGACACCTCAAGACCGATCTGAGTTAACGACTTGGCTGTGTAGTCAGCAATTTTCTTTTCACCAGGACCATCGTGAACCAGAGATGGATTGACAGAATTTATTTGAACAAGGTTAACCAGCGTGGATTCCAGATATTCCTTGTCAATTTGGATGGTCATCCATCCTCCTTATCTAACTTGTCCACTAAGTCTATACCAATCAGCGGATTTGAATGCTCAACCCTGGCGATTAATGATGCTGTATTTCGGACAAGTATAATGCATAAGGGCACTGTGATAAATGTCACCTGGATGTGCTAAACATCGAAGGATTAATGCGGTTTCTTCCCTGACTGCAGCACCCAACAAGTCGCTGTCTCTTACCAGGCCTGATGCCAGCTTTTTCATCATCGTATGGGCGTGTTGGGCAAATCGAGTGTATCAAGAATTTTGCCGCCACTTTTAATAGTGACTTGGCTATTAATCCTTTTTGCCGGTAAGATCACAATTCCTGAATGAAGTATGGACTGAATTCTTCAATCGCCACAAGTTGAGTAAGCTGGGGCTCGCATCTCGTATAATCGAGTAGGGCGTGGTATCTTTCCCGTTAATGGCTGGCTTGAAATCAGGGCCGGAATTCGGACATGAGCGACGACAGCATTCAAGTCCCCGACCAATGGAAGAATTTAAGGGTAGAAACCTGGGAGGGTTCAATATTATTGTTCGGCCCGGTCGATGCGGGCAAGAGCACCTTCGGCCGCTACCTCTTCCACCGGCTGCTCGAAACGCATAAAACGGCTGCTTATTTAGATGCTGACCTTGGACAGCAGACCATCGGCCCTCCGGCAACACTAGGGTTGGCCCTGAGGGACAACGCCCCTGGAGATAGTGTGGAAGATAAATCCTTTCCGCCAGGTGGCCGTCATCTTCACCGATTTGTTGGATCCAACACGCCACGAGGTCATTTTTTACCCTTGCTTCTGGGCATGCACAAGCTGCAGCTGGCCGCCATGGAAAAGGGGGCAACGGCCATCGTGATTAACACCTCCGGCTTTATCAATCCTATGCATGGTGCGGCCGTTCTGAAATGGGCGATGGTTGAGTTATTAAAGCCAACTCGTGTCGTGGCCTTTCCACAAGAACGGGAGATGGAGCCTATTCTGGCCCCACTTCGCCGGTTGATGGGTTCCAGTTTGTGCCTACTTACCCCTGCCCCAGGGATTGTAATCCGTACAGATGAAGATCGAAAAAGCTTCCGGTCTCAGCAGTACCAGGCCTATTTCCAGGACGCCCAGGTGGTTGGCCTCTCTTATAAGCATCTCGCTGTTTTCCCAAATCGAACTTTCTATCCTGGCCAGTTATTGGGTCTGGACGGTGCGGCCGGCTACACAATGGCTCTTGGTATAATTGAAAAGATCGACATTGATGAACAGGCTCTCTGGATAAGAACCCCTTGGTGGGGAAATGGGAAAGTCACCACGCTGCGGCTGGGCTCATTGAAACTTGACAATGAATCATACCTGGATGAGTCAATCTAGAGTCCGAAAAGTGTTGGGGTATATGGACCCAACCCGTCCCAATAGTATGCGTTTTGGGGATGATTACCAGAGCTGCCCTTGCCCTTAGCCAGGTGGTTTACTCTATCTCTCTACCTCAAGGGATCTCCACTGATTTCAACTGTTTCTTGCTGTTTATTAAAAAATCAGCTATTATTTTTACAGAACGCTTTGCATTATAAAGTATACTGTGATGCAGAACAGTTTGAATATATTATAAAATCCGTTGGCTGATATTAATGATGCCTGATTCAAGGTAGTTGGATCATGTCTGAAAGCCATCCACCCAACACAACTTTGCACCCATTTTCTGAGATTGACCGGCTGATTCACTCCCCGGCCCGGCTTATGGTGTTGACCTACCTTTATGTAGTCGATAGGGCTGATTATCTTTTTTTGATCAACATGACCGGGTTAAGCTGGGGAAACCTCTCCTCTCATTTAGCTAAGCTGGAGCAGGCTGGTTACGTGGCGATCACAAAGAGCTTCATAGCCAAAAAAAGCCACACAACGGTAGAGCTGACTGAGAAAGGACGGGCGGCTTTTAGATCCTACAAGCAGCAGATCCTGGCTGTATTATCCGAGCTCCCCGATTGATGGGCCGGGAAATAATTGATAGCGGCTTGGAGAAAGAGCCAAACAAACAATATTTTTGTCTATCCCAGTTACTGAACTCTTGATCCGTAGGCGCTTATGGGAGGATCCGAAAATCTCCCAGAACCGTTTGGAGAAAAATTCATGCATTTGTATTTAATTCGTCATGGCCAAAGCCATATAAACCTGGCTGAATGGGAAAGTGGAAACACCGATGAAGGGTTGACTAACCTGGGGAAACAGCAGGCGGCCGCCCTGGCCCACTGGCTGCCCGAGCATGTGAGCGATGTCGATGCCATTTACAGCAGCACGATGCGCCGGGCGCTTGAGACGGCCGAACCGTTGGTCAAAGCCTTTGGCCAGAAGCTGTATTTCGACGATAGATTGCGGGAGATAGGAAACAACAGATGGGACCATAGCGCCTGGCCCAATGATGATTTGCCTCGCGATTATGCCGACTATTGGGCCAGTGAGCGCCCGTTTTTGCCGGTGACACCCTTTGTTGAGGATGGAGAGACCTTCATCCATTTTCGGACCCGGGTTGGCCTATTTATTGAGGAGCTTGTTGACCTATATAAGGAAGGTCGCTTGGTTGCGGTCTGTCACGGCGGGGTCATCGAGGCGGCATTTGACCATATTTTCAACATTGGACCCTGGCGGCGCTGCGAGATCTGGAATCACAATACAGGCATCACTTATTTTGAATATGTCGCTCACCCCAACAGGGAGACATGGCGACTGCACTTCCATAACCGGATCCGCCACCTGGCTGCTATTTCCTGACCAAACAACGTTCATTCAAAATCCTGCGCCCAGGAATGATGTTTAAGACGTCAAAAGTTAATTGGATCGGCACCTTATTCCTTTTTAGTCGATTCTTGGTAATTTTCGGCTTTGATTTGCCCCGAGTCATTTACTGTGATAGCTTTACTCCTAACCGCAGACGAATTTCCTTTTCACTGACCGCTGTCGCGGAAATTGAGTTTAATGCAGAGCAATCCAGCGTAGCCAGGGTGACACAGGATACAATACTGCTCAAAGTTGACGAAGTATCCCTTAGCTTTGGCGGCACGGCCGTCTTAACCAATATTGACTTCAATGTCAACGAGGGAGAAATTCGAGCCATCATTGGCCCAAATGGCGCCGGTAAAACCTCGATGCTCAACTGCATTAGCGGTTTCTACCGGCCCCAGAGCGGTCGAATTAATTTCAAGGATGAGGATTTAACCCAAGTTCCCACTCACAAGATCGCCAGTTTGGGAATAGCGAGAACTTTCCAAAACATCGCTTTATACACTGGCCTAAGCACCCTGGACAATTTGATGGCTGCCCGGCACGTTCATATGAAGCAGAACAGCCTTAGCAGTGCTATTTATTGGGGAAGGAGCCAAAAAGAGGAGATATATCATCGAGAGATTGTCGAGGGGATAATCGACTTCTTAGAAATCGAGCATATTCGAAAAGCCGTAGTGGGTGCATTACCCTATGGATTAAGGAAACGAGTTGAGTTGGGCCGGGCTTTAGCCCTGGAACCAGATCTCTTACTGCTCGATGAACCGATGGCGGGAATGAACATCGAAGAAAAGGAGGATATGGCTCGCTTCATCCTTGATATTCACGAGCTGCGCGGTACGACAATCGTTTTAATTGAACATGATATGGGCCTGGTTATGGATATATCTGACCGCGTAGTGGTCCTGGATTTTGGAGTGATGATCGCTGATGGTTATCCGGATGATATTAGAAATGATTCCAATGTCATTTATGCTTATCTGGGAAAACCATAAGACAGTGGATAGTGGGTAGTAGCCAGTGGTCAGTGATTTTGACCCGAGGTGGATATTGAACTCATGACAGGTCATTTTTTCTAGCTACTAACGACTAATTACTGACTACTATATGAAATGATTGAACCGCAGACTTTGCCGCAGTTATTGCTTGAAAAGGTGAACAAGTATGGTTCAGATAAGGTTGCCTTGCGCCAGAAGGAATTCGGGATCTGGAAGGAATTTACCTGGGAAGATTCGTACCACCAGGTTAAGAAGTTCTCTCTAGGCTTGATCGCTCTGGGGCTGCAGCGCGGTGATAAATCGTGTGGCATAGGCGACAATGATCGCGAGTATCTTTGGGCCTTCTTAGGATTGCAGGCGGCCGGCGGCGTACAGGTGGGCTTATTCACCGATGCGACGCCTCGGGAAATTGCTTATATCGTCGATCACAGCCAGGCTACCTTTATTCTGGCTCAAGATCAAGAGCAGTGCGACAAGTTGCTCGAAATAAAGGACCAGATTCCTCGGGTAAAGCGGGTAATTTACTGGGATGAGAAGGGTATGTGGCACTACGAAGATGAGTGGCTCATTTCGTTTGCCCGTGTCCAGGAGTTAGGTCAAGCGTTAGACGAGAAAGAACCGGACCGATTTGATTTGGAAGTTGCCCTTGGTCAGGGGGATGACCTCGCTGTTATTTGTTATACATCAGGAACTACCGGCCTTCCAAAAGGAGCCATGTTAAGCCAATCCAACTTGATCTATGCCAGCAAACTATACAACCTGGTTGACCCTAGATATCCCACTGACAATCATGTAAGCTTCTTACCCCTTGGTTGGATAGCCGAGGTTGTGCTTGGTTTTGGCGCTCATGTCTACACCGGCTTAATTATTAACTTCCCAGAAGAGCCGGAAACTGTTCAGCAGAATATCCGTGAGATCGCTCCGGAAGGACTGCTTTATAATTCCCGGTTGTGGGATAACCTGGTTGCTTCTGTTCAGGTACGGATGAATGATGCCACCTGGATAAATCGCAAATTATATGACCTTTTCCTACCGGTCGGATACAAGGTGGCCGATAGACGATTCACAAAGCAACGGATTGGTTTTGGCTTGATGTTAGCGAATAAATTAGGTGACATTCTCTCTTTCAGGCCCCTTCGAGATCAGCTCGGGTTATCGGGAATCCGGGTTGCTTACACAGCGGGCTCTGCCTTAAGCCCGGACGTCATGCGCTTCTTTCATGCTTTAGGCATTAATCTAAAGCAGATTTACGGATCTACTGAAGTAACAGGTGGCGCCACGGTGCACCGGGATGAAGACATTAAATTTGCCAGTGTTGGCCAGCCAGTTCCCGAGGTCGAGATTATCACCGATGAAAATGGGGAGATATTGATTTCTGGTCCAACTGTGTTCATTGGCTACTTCCGAAACCCAGAGGCTACTGAAAAGGCCATATATATTGACCAGGAAAATCGCCGTTGGTTCCGCACAGGGGACGCCGGATATATTGACGAAGATGGTCACACAATCTACCTTGATAGGGTCTCCGATATGATCACCCTGGCAAACAGCGAGAGCTTCTCTCCACAATTTATTGAAGGACGGCTGAAATTTAGCCCCTACATCAAGGACGTGATGGCGATCGGCGGGGAAAATCGTGATTGTGTTACCGCCCTGGTTATCATTGACTTCGAAAATGTTGGCCACTGGGCTGAAAAACGGGGGCTTGGCTTTACAACTTTCATCGACCTTTCCCAGAAACCGGAGGTTTATAATCTGGTTCTCGAGGCTGTCGAGGATGTCAACCAGAACCTACCGCCCTCTGCCCGTATAAAGAGATTTATTTTGATGCATAAGGAATTCGATGCCGATGAAGCAGAGATGACCCGAACGCGTAAGCTCCGAAGAGGTTTCCTCTATGAACGTTATGGGGAGATCGTCGAAGCAATGTATGGTGAAGGGAATTCAGTTCACATCCAGGCTCCCGTTCGATATCGTGACGGTAGTGAGGGTGTCATTGAGACTGATGTGAGAATTACATCCGTTTGAAGTTTACGGCGGTGTTCAATGATTAAAGCTCATCAATTTACTGAAAGGCAGGAGTTAACAAAGAAATGAACTGGCCTTTGGTCCCACAGCAAATTGCCACTGGTATCCTGAATGGCGGCATTATCGGCCTCATCTCCCTGGGGATTGTCTTGATTTTCAAGTCAAGTGAAGTGTTTAATTTTGCCCAAGGGCAATTGGTTATGCTCGGAGCCTACCTCACCTGGTGGTTTGCCGGTGGAACAGAGTCCGGCAATGAGCTTTTTAACCTCCCCTTCTGGGCGGCCGTAATCCTGGCATTGATCGCCATGGCCATCGTGGGCCTGCTTATTGAAAGGCTGGCTCTGAGACCAATGACGGGCCAGCCTCTGCTTTCTATTATCCTGATGACTTTGGGTCTGGCGGCCTTACTGGATGGACTTGTGAGTATTGCTTTTGGCGTTGAGCCAAAGAGCAACTTCCCGTCGCCCTTATCACCGAGCGATGTGTTCATTATTTCCTTTCCGGGCGCTTTCAATGATACAATCATATTAAAAAAGACTCTGGTGGCGGCTTTTGTCGTAGCCATGCTGGCTGCGTTTATTCTGATGTTATTTTTCCGATTGACCAGGACTGGATTGGCTATGCGAGCAACAGCAGAAGACCATGAACTAGCCCGCAGCGTGGGCATCACTGTCTCCCGGATATTCGGTCTATCTTGGACCATTGCTGGTATGATCGCTGCTTTGGGAGGTATTTTATTAGCATCCCAGGTGGGCATCAGTTTGAATCTCTCCCTGGTAGTATTGATCGCCTTCCCGGCCGTGCTGCTTGGCGGCCTTGATTCTCTCCCGGGGGCTATCGTGGGCGGCATTATCGTCGGTCTCGTCACTGCCCTGACGCAGTCGGCCAAGCCAATTGAAATTCGCAACGCGGCCGAGATTGCTCCCTATATATTGCTGTTAATTGTATTGATAATTCGCCCTGAAGGATTGTTCGGGCAAAAACGAATAGAGCGGATATAGTCTATGCTGGTTGCTAATAGATCAAGAAATCGCCAGTTTAATAATTTGGGGCATCGATGGCTATCTTAAGACCGGCTGGCGATTTTGACCGCAGCTACAAACAGGATATGGCCATCATCCGCCAGCCCTGGCAATGGATCCTGCTGGCGGCCGTGCTGCTCTTTGCTTTTACGGCGCCTCTGTGGGCCAACGCTTACATCATCAATACGGCCAACCGTCTGGCCTATATCGTCGTCGCCGTCCAGGGATTAAACATCCTGACCGGGTACACGGGCCAAATTTCCTTAGGGCACGCGGCCTTCATGCTGGTAGGCGGCTATATCTCGGCTCTTCTGGTTACCTATTGGGGATTTCCTATGTTCATCGCCCTGCCCTTCGCTGCCTTGGGGACGGGTATAGTAGGATTATTATTCGGATTGCCTTCCTTGCGGGTTAAAGGTTTTTACCTGGCGATGGCAACGCTGGCTGCCCAATTTATTATTCCTTGGTTTACACGTTATGCATTTACCGATCTATTAGGCGGATCATCAGGCCGTATCGATGTTCCTGTGCCAACAATTGGGGACTTTTCCTTCTCGGAGGTATCAGATTACTTTTATATCTCCCTGATTGTTTTGATCATCACTACTGTCTTGACGCTGAACGCCAGCCGGACCCGGTTGGGAAGGGCTTTTGTGTCCATTCGTGATAATGACCTGGCGGCCGAGGTGCTTGGTGTTAACCTATATACATATAAGCTGCGGGCATTTTTCATCGCAGCGTTATTGGCCGGTGTGGCAGGAGCATTACGCGCCCACAGCCAGCGAGGTATTGGCACAGAATTTGGTTATGGATTAGATGAATCAATCCTCCTTTTGGGTATGTTAGTTATCGGAGGGCTTGG
>BTQB01000026.1:0-15354 GCA_036985655.1 Anaerolineae bacterium
CTGAATTTATGCGCCAGATTACCTCATTCGGACCCCAGGGCTTACAAGTATTGGAGTTGCTTTCTCCAGGGAATCTCCGAGCTCTCCTGCCGGAATCAATCGCACTGCTGCCGTTTGAATTTCTCGCTACCCTCGATCCAGAACTGCTAAGCGAACTGGATGAATTAGCTGCTGAATACGGTGGTGCGGGCCAATTAATCCTTGTTGAATCCCAAGAGGATGAGGAGGCAGTCGACGATTCACCGCCTTTAAGCGGGATCTGGCTTGAACCCGATGCAGATGGCCAACCTTCTCAATTCAAGACGGCCGCGGATATTCTTAACAATCCCTTTGTTCCTGGGGCGGCGATGTTCCTTAACTTCTTCCCGGATTCTCCACAAGTTGAGAACGTGGCCGATTGGATGGTGGCGCTTACGCCAGACGTTCTTGCCTACCTGGCTGAAAATGAAGAGGAATTTGTTAGCACCCTATCGCCGGTAGTGCTCGAACACTTCTCTCCCGAATCACTGATTTTCCTGTTGGAGAATTATGGTGATGATTTTGATCCCGAATTGGCTGACCGCTTATCTGCAATCGCTGTCGGTGAAGTTGAGGTTTTTGTGCCGGAATCGTCAATCACCAGGACTGATGGTAATCCAAGTGTGCTTCTAAGCCTTTTCAAAGAAGGCGATGCCAACACAGTAGAAGTAGCCAATCGAGTTTTTGACGAACTTGCCGCCTTTGAAGCAGAAAACCCGGAGATTCAGTTCAGTTTTGTATTTGAGCAGGCGAGTTTTATCGAAAATTCAATTAATACAGTAGCACGCGAGGGCTTGTTAGGCGCCTTTTTCGCAATGGTGGTTGTTCTTATCTTCCTGAGTGGAGCAGTAGGCGGCCGGTTCAAGTTAAGCTGGCGATCTACCTTAGTTGTTGGTGTTTCTATTCCACTTTCAGTATTCGCAGCTTTGATTTTTATGCGCTGGCTGCCCCCAACACTCGGGGTCTGGGTAAACGATTTAGCCCTCGAATCAGGCAATGGGGTTTTGACCTTTATCGCTCGCCTCTTCCCCAGATCTATTACGTTAAACATCATGACCCTATCAGGAATGACTGTGGCTGTCGGCCGGGTCGTCGATGACTCTATCGTCGTCCTGGAAAACAGCTATAGGTTCATCCAGCACGGTGGTGACCGCCGGACAGCAGTATTAAACGGCACAAGAGAGGTCGCCATAGCTATCTTCGCCTCGACGATGACAACTGTCGCTGTATTTCTACCCCTTGGCCTGCTCGGAGGAATAATAGGCTCTTTCTTCCTGCCCTTTGGCATGACAGTGACCTACGCTCTTGTGGCCAGCTTTTTTGTAGCCATCATAGTTGTTCCTGCGTTAACTTACACACTAATCAGCAAGGAGCATATACCAGATGAAAAAGAAAGCTGGATGCAGCGTACATATACTCCGCCGTTGGAATGGGTGCTGAATCATCGAGGTGTGACGATGGCTATCGCCTCTGTGATTTTTGTAGGCAGTCTATTTCTTCTTTCTACACTGCCCCGGAGTTTTATACCTGGATTGGGAGAACCGACTGTTAATACATCGATAAACCTCCAGAATGGCACAATGATGGCCGAAACCGATGCCTTGGTTATGGAGTTTGAAGAGTCGATAAGTGATATAGAAGGTATTGATCGAATCCAGTCAGAGGTTGGCAGCGGCGGCGGCTTCGAAGCCTTCTTTGGAGGCGGTGGTGTAAACCAGGGCCAGGCTAATCTTACAATTTCTGTTGAAAACCAGGATCTGTTACCCCAGGTTACTGATGAAGTGAGAAGTAGCGCCCAAGAGATCTTCGGCGAAAAAAATGTCAATGTTTCTGCTGCATCACAAACTGGCTTTGGCGGATTTAGCTTGATCGTTACCGCGAAATCACTTGATGAATTGCTGCCGGTAGTCGACGATGTAAAGGTAGCAATTGGTTCCGTCGATATGGATGGAGATGGCAAACCTGAAATTGTTAACGTCACCAGTAATGTCGATCAGGGCACAATCGATGCTAACTCAGCCATAATCCGCATTGACGGCCGGCCAGCGATAAGTTTTAGCGGCGAACTGGAGACAGAAGACACACTAGGCGCAATCGGAGCAGCCAAGGAGGCTGTAAGCGAAGTCGATACCTTGCCTGACAATGCTGAAGTTACTGAAGGATTTGAATCTGAGCAGCAAACCCAGGGTTTTCAGCAGATGATAAAGGCCATTGGCTATTCGATATTCCTCGTCTACCTGATAATGGCCTTGACCTTTAAGAGCCTGATTCATCCATTTACGATCTTGTTTAGTTTGCCGTTTGCACTGGTTGGTGCGGCCGTGGCTTTGTGGATTGCTGGTGCTGTTTTGGGCATATCCTCGATGATTGGCATCATGATGCTTGTCGGTATTGTCGTTACCAATGCAATCGTTCTGTTAGGTTTAGTACAGCAGCTGCGTAAAAATGGAGCGGGCGCTCGCGGCGCCCTGGTTCAAGGTGGCAGGACACGATTGAGACCTATCTGGATGACTGCCCTGGCGGCCGCTCTGGCCCTGACCCCTCTCGCTCTAAGCACGGAAGCGGGAGCGATCATCGCCTCAGAATTGGCGATAACAGTGATTGGTGGTTTGCTGGTCAGCACTTTCTTGACATTATTGGTGGTCCCCGTGGTCTACAGCCTCTTCGACGACCTTAGCCAGAAGATAAGAATAAGAGGTCGATAAAGGGCCACTTTGAATAATTGGGGGTCTGCCGGTTTATCTCCTGCAGGCCCTTCTTTATATCACCCAGTTAACTTGGGGAACTAACTCGAGCAAGGACCTCCATTGCCATGAGCAGAATCTTGGCGCATAATTACCTCATTGAGCATCTACTCTTTAGGCAGGAGGAAGGGAAATGGCAAAGAGCAAAATCGCGCTGGTTGTAGACAGCACCTCTAATCTGAGTCGGACGGAAATTGACCGTTTTAACATTCATGTAATCCCCCAAATATTAATTTGGGAGAATGAGAGCTACCGCGATCAGGTTGACATAACAAATCAGGAGTTCTATGATAAGTTAAGTACAGCAAAGGAGCTACCTTCAACTTCTCAACCGTCATCTGGAGAATTCCATGAATTTTTCAGCAAAGTTGCCGAAACAAGCGAGAGCATTGTAGGCGTTTTTATATCCGACGAATTGAGCGGAACGCTGGATTCAGCGAGAACTGCTGCAGCGATGATGTCAGATTATCCAATTGAGATTGTGGATTCTCGTTCTACATCGATGGGGTTAGGCTTCATAGCCCTCGAAACAGCAGAAGCTATCGAGCAGGGTAAGAGCTTTGAGGAAGTAGTCAAGACAGCGCGTTCAGCAATTCCAAGAGCGAAGGCTGTTTTTGTCGTGGATACGCTTGAATTCCTGCATCGCAGAGGGAGAATTGGTGGCGCCAAACGTCTGATGGGGACCCTGCTTTCTTTCAAACCTTTACTTTTTCTTGAGAACGGCCGGATCGAGCCTTTAGATAATATTCGCACAAAGAAAAAGGCTCTACAGGGCGCAATCGATTATGTCATAAAGGATACAGCGGGAAGAGGAACTGTGCGGGCATCTGTAATACACGCTGCAGCACCGGACGAGGCGGGGGTGTTCTTAGCGCAAGTTGAGCAGCAGTTGCAGCCCGTCGAATTAGGCGTTTCTGAACTAACGCCCGTATTAGGCGCAAACACTGGTCCAGGTCTGATCGGATTGGCCTACATTACCTCAGAGTAAGATCGCCCCAGCCATATTCGATAATAAAATATATTTGCATAGATAGTTCGATGGCGTATAATTCTATACCTAATTATATGCATCGATTCAAGATTATGGGAGCTTATGATAAGAAAAGTTGTTGATGAAGATAGAGCCCAAATAGTCAGCTTTATCCAATCCTTAAACCCAAACATCGATCCCCAAGCCGTACGCTTGATGGACCAGATGCATCATGTATCCCGCTCCCTCCTGAGGATCGGAGAGAATAGCTTAGCTGATTCAGGGCTGTCATTGGCCAAATATCGGATACTGATGGGCCTGATGATGTGTGAAAAAATTGAGGGAAAAATTGATCTAAACCCATCCGAAATCAGTCTTCGCCAGGGGACAAGTAGAAATACAATCAGCTCCTTAATCAGCGATCTGGAAGAGGAGAAGCTGGTTGAACGAAGGCTGGATCTGAGTGATCGCCGGAAATTTAATATACGATTAACGGAATCAGGCCGAGAAAAAGTTAATAAGCACGCCGGCATGCACTTGGGTGCTATTGCCCAGATATTCGGCGTCCTCAATGATGAAGAACAAGAGATCTTAAGCCGCATACTAGCCAAGTTAGATAGAGGCGCTTGCGGTAAAATTACGGAGTAGTCTTCTCTATATTATGAACTGTTAGTTTGATCCTTAAATTGATAGTTTGCAGTGTGGATTTTCGTTCAACCTCGGCGAATTCGAGCTAATGTTTACTCGTTAGCGATCCTTATGCAAAAAAATTGGATGGTCATATCTGGGATAACAGTCGAAGGGAAGGAAGAGCTGTAGGAGAAGTTGATGCAGATTGCAGATAACCGGCTTAAGAGCCGAAAGGGCGTCGAGAATAAAGCTGGTAATCAATCAATGAGAAGAGCTTTGGGTTACATGGGCCGATACCCAAAGGTTGCTGTCGGAGCAACCGTAGCACTCTTAGTAGCTACAGCCGCCCAGCTGGCTGTACCCCAGATGATCCAAAATATCATCGATACGATTGTCAATGGTACTGGAACGAAGGCGATTCTTGATCTGCCTGAAGAAGTTCAGACGGCAATGGTCACTCGTTTAGGGTTGGATCTCGAAAGCATGCAGCTCGATCTGGATAACGCGCCTCGAGCCTTAATATTGGCAGGAGTAACTATTGTTTTATTTGCAATTGCGAGAGGGTTGTTTTCCTTTGCCCAGGCTTACATGTCTCAGATCCTATCCCAAAATATCGCATTTGATTTACGAAACGACCTCTTTTCGAAGATTCAAAGGCTTAGTTTTAGCTATCACGATCGAAATCGAACAGGCCAATTGATGATCAGGGCGACTGACGATGTTGAGAGGCTGCGGATATTTGTTGGTCAAGGTCTCCTGATGGCTCTGCAAGCTCTTATTCTATTGACGGGTACTTTGATTATCTTGATGCTGACTAACTACCGCTTAACCCTGATAATATTACCCGTCTTGCCGATAGCCCTGGTGATTTTTATGGTATTCGGAAGATTAGCGCAGCCAATGTTTCGCGAGGTGCAGGGTAGATTGGCACATATCAACACCATATTGCAGGAAAATCTTGCCGGTATTCGAGTGGTTAAAGCATTTGCCCGGGAGCCGTCTGAAGAAGGGCGATTTGGCGATGGTTTAGATGACCTTCTTGACCAGCGGCTGAAGATCGGCCGCTTGTTTTCCTTTCTTTTCCCATTCATTTTTCTGGTGGCTAATTTAGGGCAGGCGGCCATCTTATATTTTGGTGGTCGGCAAATCGTTGAAGGCAACCTGACTCTTGGGGAATGGCAGAAATTTAGCCTGTACCTTATTTACATATTCATCCCCATGGGTCAATTGGGCTTCATTATTTCGCTCTTAGCCCAGGCATCCGCCAGCGCCGAACGTATATTCGAAATACTTGACGCAAAAAACGATGTTAAGAATAAGCCGGGCGCTATAACTATCTCAGAGATCAGTGGAGAAGTTGAATTCGACAACGTAACATTTAGATATTTCGACAGCGGCGAACCTGTTTTGCAAGATATTAGCTTTCGGGCTGAGCCTGGTCAGACCATTGCCCTTCTCGGATCAACTGGCAGTGGAAAGACGACGATTATCAACCTGATTCCTCGATTTTACGATGCCTCTACAGGTCGAATCCTCCTCGATGGTCACGATGTTCGTGATGTGACCCTGGAGAGTCTTCGCCAGAAAATCGGGATTGTTTTGCAGGAAACGACGCTTTTTACGGGAAATATTAGGGACAATATCGCCTTTGGCCGATCTGATGCTTCTGATGAGGAGATCGTTGCGGCCGCAAAGGCGGCCGCAGCCCATGATTTTATAAGCGAATTTCCTGACGGATACAATACGAAGGTTGGCGAGCGTGGATCCACATTGAGCGGTGGGCAGAAACAGAGAATTGCGATTGCTCGAGCCTTGATCATGGATCCTCACATTTTGATTCTTGATGATTCCACCAGTAGTGTGGACTTGAACACGGAGTACCAGATTCAAAAAGCCCTCGATCGGTTGATGGAGGGGCGTACGAGCTTTGTAATTGCCCAGCGAATCAGCACAGTTTTAAATGCCGATCAGATTTTAGTGCTGGACAAAGGAAAGATCACCGCTCAAGGAACGCATGAGGAATTGATGAATAACAGCCCGATTTATGCAGATATTTATCATTCACAATTAATCGAAGATGCTATGCCCAATAACCAGAAATCGATGGTAAAAGAATGATCATCTTGGAGAAAATAAATGCTTGATAGGCAGGCCTTTTTATTCGGAATGGAGACATCAAAAGCGAGAAGTATCAACTCGACTCTCCGCCGGTTGTGGGCTTATTTCCGTCGTTACTACCTTGCACTCCTGCTTATTGCCGTGGCGGTAGTCGCCAGCACCTATATGCAGGTGCTCATTCCTGATCTAACGGGACAAGCGGTTGATTGTTATCTCGCACCCTATGGCGCCCGAACCTTAGGCGGGAATTTACCAGGAGCGATCCCTGTAAACGAATTACCGAATTCAGGGAATTTACAGGAGAGCGGCGCTGCCACAAATTGCTGGTTTACAACAACGGACCTGGATGCCACTGCTGGAGAAACAGTCGCTGGATTGGGAGCTTTGGTGCTTCTGATAGTAGGACTATATGTTGGCAGCGCAGTTCTTAGTGGTGTTCAATTCTATCTAATGAGTTGGATTGGATTTCATGTGCTAAGGGATATGCAAGCCGACATTTTTCACCAGATTCATCGTCTCACTCTAGGGTTCTTCACAAGAAACGAGTCTGGGGAAATTATGAGCCGGGTAACAAATGATATTGATGCTATCCAACAAGTTATCGGATTTGGCATTATCAGCGTACTTCAAGGCATATTGCTCATTGGTTGGATTGTATTAAGGATGGTGCGCCTTAATGTCCCATTTGCAATCATCTCCTTAAGCATGCTGCCTATCATGTTTATTGTTACCCGGTGGTTCTCGGGACAGGCTCGAAATGCATTTCGACGTGCTCGAATGGAGATAGGTTCTGTTAATGCTGATCTACAGGAAAATATAGCTGCGGTCCGTGAGGTACAAGCCTTTGGCAGGGAAGAAAAGAATATCGAGCAATTTCGATCAAGCAATGCAGCAAATAGAGATGCTAATATCAAGGCCCAGGCATACAGCACAGCCCTGGCACCCACGCTGGAGGCATTTAGCTACGTCAATCTAGCCCTTGTAGCTGTAATCGGCGGCCTGGCAATATTAAGCAGTGGCACTTTGCTTGGAACGACAATCTCCATAGGCCTTATCATCACCTTCATCGCCTATACCCAGCAATTTAATCGACCAGTGCAGCAGATTTCTGTCTTGTGGACAAATATCCAGAGCGCGATAGCCGGTGCAGAAAGGATATTTGATTTGCTGGATGAAAAACCTGATATTAAGGATAAGCCAAATGCTCTTCCGCTGCCGACCATAAAAGGCGAAGTACTCTTTTCCAATGTATGGGCTGAATACACACAGGGCGAACCGGTTATTAGAGGGATAAATATCAAAGCCCGGGCTGGGGATACTGTGGCGATCGTTGGCCCTACGGGCGCCGGTAAGACCACTATTATCAATCTTCTGCCAAGGTTTTGGGATGTAACAGATGGGCAGGTGGTAATTGATGGCTATGATGTTCGTGACGTGACCCGGTCAAGCCTGCGAAACCAGATTGGAATGGTCTTACAAGATACGTTCTTATTCAGCGACACGGTTATGAACAACATTCGTTATGGGCAGCCTGCCGCCACTGACGAAGAAGTGATAAACGCAGCAAAACTGGCAAGAGCTCATAATTTCATATCCCTTCTTGAGAACGGATACGAAACCGTATTGGGGGAACGCGGTACAGGACTCAGCCTTGGACAAAGGCAGTTGTTGGCCATCGCTCGGGTTGCCCTTTCCGACCCACGGATATTAGTGCTTGACGAAGCAACGAGCAGCGTAGATACAAGGACCGAACGTCAAATCCAAGAAGCACTTGACCAATTACTCACAGGGCGGACCAGCTTTGTTATTGCCCACCGTCTGAGCACTATTAGAAATGCAGACCAAGTCTTAGTATTAGATAAAGGGAAAATCATAGAACAGGGGACCCATCACGAGCTTCTCGATGCGTATGGCTTTTATTATGATCTGTATATGAGCCAATTTAGACGAGAAGAAGAGTCGACAAAAGATGCGCCCACTGATTTCGCGGCTGAAGGCGCGTTCTTCGTGCCCGGGGATTAAATGATCTCTTCGTTTAAAGCTCTGTTACACCTGGCAGCGACGGGATTTTCAATATTTGGTTAATTTAACCACTCCTGGATACACTTAAGGACAATTTACAGAAGCCTATCTCAGTATGCTCTACCACCTGATCAAAGATGGAGATTAATACAAGGCATTTGATTCGTAATTTCGCAATCGAGATCATTCTCTACGGCATCTTGGTTGCGATATATTTTTTCCTCGTTCTTCGAGCACTCAGTCCATGGCTTACAACACTATACGATGAGAATTTGACTTTATATGCATTCGTAGCGTTGCTCTTAATCGTCGCACAGAGTGTAGTTCTAGAGTGGATCACAGCCTTTTTAGTTGAACGTCTTGGACTGGAGCGCCTGGAATAAATAATGGAATTCCCAATATCAGGCGTTACAATTAACCCCTTTTACCTGGTTGGGATTGGCTTTTTGGTTGGGATCCTGGGAGGTTTCTTTGGAGTCGGCGGAGGGTTTATTGCCGGCCCAATGCTATTCTGGACGGGGATGCCAATAAACTTTGTTGTTGGCACCGACCTGGCTCACATGACTGGAAAATCTATCGTGGCAGCGAAACGCCACCGTGCACTCGGCCATGTAGATTTTAAGCTCGGATTTGTAATGGTGGCGGGAACGGTTATTGGTATCGAGATAGGGGCCCAGATAATCGAACTGCTGGAAGCAACAGGATCGGTTGATTTAGTCGTTGGTATAGCGTATGTCATAATATTATTGCTCATAAGTGGCTTTACCGCCTGGGAAAGTATTCGAGCATTACGAATGATTCGATCGGAGCGTTTGGATGTTAAGGATGTAATAGCCTTTGAGTTTGTGAGTCGTAGAATGCATAGTATAAAGATCTGGCCAATGATATCCTTTCCACAGTCTGGAATTGCCTCGGTATCTCTCTGGGTAGTAATTGGGGTGGGCTTTGTGACGGGCGTTCTCGCGGGATTCTTAGGTGTCGGCGGCGGTTTTATTCGAATGCCGATGCTTGTTTATTTAATTGGTGTACCAACACATGTGGCCGTGGGGACTGACTTATTTGAGATTATTTTTTCGGCTGGATTTGGTACCTTGACCCACGCACTCAAGGGTAATGTCGACATTATTATTGCCCTGGTCATGGGTACTGGCGCTGCAGTTGGAGCTCAAATCGGAGCTGTCTCCACGAGATTTTTCGCGGGACCCAGGATAAGGCTGCTCTTTTCTGTGCTCCCGCTTATTGGTGCTATCATGGTCCTTATACGCTTAATAACCGATAGTGGAGGTGTATAGACCCTGATGAGGAAGGATTAGGCTTTACAGCCGGAGTCACCATATGCATACTCTTATTTGTTTTCGAGAATTTCCTTATGCTGAACCAACAGTATACTTTGGCGGATTAGTTGCCGGCCTGATTTCATCTTCAACTACGTTGCTCCGTGTAATTGATAATGAAGACCAGACAGATCAGGCGAAAATAAGCCTGGTTGAAGCCCAAAGCCTCTTACAAGGATTAGAGGTTACAAAAAAGATCCGCATCGGTAACCCTCTAAAGGAAATATTTGAGGAAGCGAGCGAGGGAGAGTACGATATCGTTGTCGTCGGTTCCCAAGAGGTCTTGCGCCTACTCGACTCGTTGTTCGATACTTTTACCGATAAAGTTGCTAATAAGGCGACTTCAAACGTATTGGTCGTAAGAGGTGAAAAAAAGGAACTGAATCAGATATTGATTCCGATTGGTGGACAAAAAATGAGCAGACCTGTAGTCGAATTGGGATCAAAAATAGCGAAAGCGGCCGGCGCTAAGGTCACACTTTTATATGTGACCAGCCCTATTCCGACCATGTACACAGGCATGGATGGCATGGAGGAGACTTTGTCCGAACTGCTTGAGACTGATACGCCAATCTCCCGTCATCTCCATTGGAGCGCTCAATATTTGGACGAGCAAGGAGTGAAAGCGGAGCTCAAACTCCAGCAAGGGGTGGCTTCGGACGAGATAATGAGAGAAGCTCATGTAGGCGACTATGACTTGATCGTCATCGGAGCGAGAATTGAATTAGGCCCGTTTAGAAAGATCTTGGTAGATCAGGTAACACCTCGTGTAATTGAGCGTTCGCCTTGTCCGGTATTGGTAGTGCGCTGAAATTTCAAAAAGTGAAGGCGTAGAGATTGATTCTCGATCAATTACCTCACTTAAAGCCTGATGTTTTCACAAGAACGGACTAGATAGCAAATCAAAAACCAATGAGGAACTTTTTAGGGGGGTTCCGTTATGCAATCTTTATCATTCCGTTAATATTCCTACTTGTTTTTTTCTTCTACCCTCTCGCCAATATTTTCCGGCTTACTCTGACTTCAGAGGGAATAGAGGAGATATTCTCAAAGAGCTATTACCTCAAAACAGCCTGGTTCACATTCTGGCAGGCAACCCTCTCCACAGCACTAACTCTTATTATAGGACTTCCCGCAGCCTTTCTTTTCGCGAAATTTCAATTTCGGGGAAAGGGCCTATTTCGGGCGTTGGCAACTGTGCCCTTTGTTCTACCGACCATCGTTGTAGCAGCTGCCTTCAGATCGCTCCTTGGCCCATCAGGACCTGTAAATGAGACATTGATGAACCTATTCGCCCTGGAGAGAGCCCCAATCCGGGTGGAACAGACGATTATTATAATCTTACTAGCCCATGTATATTATAATATTGCGGTTGTAATTCGTCTGGTGGGGGGATATTGGGCCAACCTTAGTCCAAGTTTAAGCGATGCAGCCCGACTGTTGGGTGCTTCGCCCCTCAAAGCCTTTCTGATGGTTACTTTGCCCTTACTACGACCACCATTGTTAAGCGCAGCGCTGCTAATCTACCTATTTACCTTTACTAGTTTTGGGGTGATATTGATCCTAGGTGGTCCAGCTTTCAGCACTATCGAAACAGAAATCTATCGACAATATACAACATATTTAAGGCCAAGTACCGCGGCCGCCTTATCGTTGCTCCAGATCTTCTTCACCTTTATTCTCATGCTTCTCTACGCACATTTTCAAAGAAAATCGGCAGTACCCCTGGATCTTAGACCTCAAAAATCTACCCTTCGTAAACCCCAATCCCTTACTGAAAAGGGTTTGGTTTGGTCAATGGTTATTGCATATGGAATTTTTCTATTAGCTCCTCTTATTGCCCTAGTCGTCCAGTCATTTCAAGATCGGGCAGGGAACTTTACACTTGCCTATTACCGGGCTCTTCCTGAATTACATCGCCGCAGTATCCTTTATATTCCTCCATCTGAGGCCATCCTAAACTCCCTCGGGTTTGCCTTACTAACTATGTTGGGGGCGAGCATGCTAGGATTGGCAAGCGCCTGGCTGCTGTCTCAACCAAGGAGGGGGAGAAGCATTCTTGAACCCATTTTTATGCTTCCTCTTGGTGCATCGGCGGTTACCCTGGGATTTGCTTATGTTTTGTCGCTTCGAACGCTCCGCACTTCTGCTGTGTTGGTGCTCATTGCCCATACTCTTGTTGCCCTTCCTTTTGTTGTGAGAAGTGTGTTACCGGTACTTCAAGGGATCCGACCAAATCTTCGTGAATCCGCTCTCGTGCTTGGCGCGACGCCAATCAAGGTTTGGCGTGAAATTGACATGCCTATTGTTGGACGGGCTCTTTTAGTTGCTGCCGTATTCGCTTTTACAATTAGTATGGGCGAGTTTGGGGCGACCAGTTTCATTGCCCGACCGAATTCTGGTTTTCTGACATTACCCATCGCTATTCAACGATATCTAAGCCAGCCAGGCGCCCTGAATTTTGGCCAGGCTATGGCTATGAGTGCGATATTAATGGCTGTCTGTGCGGTTGGGTTTATCGTTATTGAGCGCTTTCGCTACGCTGATATCGGTGAATTTTAAGGCTGATTCGAAATGCTTCTTGAGATTCGGGATGTTGAAAAGTCCTTCGATGATCTCGAGGTACTACGAGGTATTTCCTTTTCCGTGGCCGCTGGTGAAATTTTGGTTCTCTTGGGCCCTAGTGGATGCGGGAAGACCACGCTGCTCCGAATAATTGCGGGATTAGAGATGCAATACAAAGGCGAAGTTTTCTGGCATGGGAGAGAGATCAGGGAAGTTCCAGTCCATCGCCGGGGATTCGGAATGGTCTTCCAAGATTTCGCGCTCTTTCCCCATAAAAGCGTTGCAGCGAATATCGAATTTGGGCTGAAAATGCAATCTTGGCAGCCAGCGGACCGTCGTGAACGCGTAAATCAAATGCTGGATCTTGTTGGACTACAGGGCTACGGTAATCGACGAGTTTACGATTTATCTGGAGGGGAAAAACAGAGGATTGCACTGGCCCGTTCCCTTGCTCCCTCTCCACGTATGCTTCTACTAGATGAGCCTTTAAGTTCTCTAGATCGAGCACTGCGCGAGAGATTAATGGTTGATTTACGCCAAATTCTAAAACAAGCGGGTGAGATTACAGGCCGTCCTGACGGGATTTCCTCTATTTACGTGACCCACGATCAAGAAGAGGCATTCTCGCTGGCGGACAGAGTCATCGTGATGGGCAAAGGTCGAGTGGAGCAGATAGGAAATCCAGTTCAACTGTACTCAAAGCCAAGAAACAGCTATGTTGCTTACTTCCTGGGCATGGGAAATCAATTTACCGCGGAACTGGTGTCTGTAGAGCCACCTATCGCAAGGACACCCCTTGGTGATTTAAGGATTTCAACGACAGAACTTGAACTTTCAAAAAGGTTTATCTTGCTGATCCGTCCTGAGGCAGGGGAATTGGTTTTAGATGACAGCGCCGGGCAAAATATCTTTCAGGTTAATATTAGAGATATATCTTTCCGGGGACGCCATCAATTGGTCAATCTATCTCTTCAGGGCACAGATGGAGAAATCGAACTCTCACTTGAATTTCCCTCATCAGTGCCATTGACTACAGACTTGAAGAATATCATGATATATCTAGTACCGAATAAGTTAACGGTGTTAGAATGATGTTAGTACACACGCTTGAGGATTGTCTGCCAATTACGGACAGGAGTATAATGCCATTTTAAGATCACAAGAAATTTCTTATACTCTAGGTATATAACAATAGGATGCGATAATTATTATGTCAATTTGGTGGACAATCGGTGCGTTCATTCTTGTGTTGACCCCAATCATACTTATTCATGAGTTGGGTCATTTCGTTGCTGCACGTCTTTCGGGAATTCGTGTAGAAGAATTTGGCATCGGTTTCCCACCTCGGGCAGTTACCCTCTTTAAACGCGGAGGCACGATATATTCCTTAAATTGGATCCCCTTAGGAGGATTTGTACGCCCGGCTGGCGAGGATGATCCAGATGTCCCTGATGGATTAGCGTCAGCGTCAAAAAGAGCTCGATTCTTTACTCTAATTGCTGGTTCTGGCGCTAATATTCTCTTCGCCCTCTTTTTGTTTTGGATAGCCTTTATGATTGGTCCACCTCGATTTGAGGTGTCGATTCCTGAGGTTGTTCCCGGATCACCTGCGGACAGAGCGGGCATCCGGGGAGAGGATGTTATCCTTGAGATAAATGGCCTGGAAGTAGATAGCAGGGAGGTTGTAATTGAAGCAGTAACCTCATCAGCGGGTTCGCCCCTGGAGATGTTGATACGCAGGGATGGCGAGGTAATGACAGTAGTGGTTACGCCAAGAATGCCTGGCGAATATGATGAAGCGACGGAGGGACCTACAGGAATAGTTATACGATCTGATCCAAGTGGTGGAAATGTATCTGCTGGCCCCGTTGAAGCTATAGGGATGGCCGGCCAGTCGATATTTGATGTTGTTTACGGCACATTAAGAGCCCCACTATTATTGGTCCAGGGGCAGATTAGCGCAAGTGATGCCCGTCCCGTGAGCGTTGTTGGAATTAGCCAGCTGGCTGGAGCTGCAGCTGAGGAAACGGCTCAACGCCGGGACCTATTCCCCATCTTGTGGTTTGCCGGAATCATTAGTGTGGCCTTGGGTTTTACCAACCTGCTGCCTATCCCTGCTCTTGATGGCGGCAGAATTTCGTTTGTCATCGTTGAAGCAATACGTGGCAGAAGAATAGAACCAGAACGAGAGGGAATGGTTCACTTAGTTGGTATGTTAGTCCTGCTCGGTCTAATGGTTCTGATAATCATCCAGGACATCGTTAATCCAATCATTCCATTTTAAGTAGTAAAAGAAGTATTAATAGAGAAATATTTATAAATTGAGCGGCATCGGCCGCTGGTTTGTATAACCAGTATCGTTACCGATATGGAAGATAAGACGCTTAAGGAAGTTCTTGTTGCACTGGGTAAAGACGAGCGGGTTCCACTTCCTCTTCTTTATCGTCTATCCGACTTAACTCCAGATGATTTAAGCACATTTTGCAATGCCTGGCCGGAATTCGATGAGGAGAGGCGTCGGGTAGTTCTCCGTCACCTGGCCGATATTTCTGAAGCAAATTTCGAAGTAGATTTCTCTGATATCTTTGCCTTTTGCCTGGGCGATAGTTCTACAGCGGTTCGAAAAGCCTCGTTGGATGGATTATGGGATACAGAACGGTTGGCGCTTATTCAACCTATAATATACGTCATGCTTAATGATGAAAACGTGGAGGTAAGAGCGCTGGCGGCTGCAACTCTTGGTCACCTTGTTTTAATGGCTGAGTGGAAGCAAATACCAGCCAGTGCAACCAAACCAATAGTCAGAGAACTGTTGGCTATACTCGATGACAACTCTACACCGATGGCCTTACGTAGGTCTGCACTGGAGTCAATATCTACCTCCTCTCACCAGAGGGTTCCACAACTTATAGAGAACGCTTATTTTAGCGGCGATCTTGAGCTTCAGATCAGC